>JAWWPM010000049.1:0-9231 GCA_033854915.1 Nocardioidaceae bacterium | reverse complement strand
CCGCTGTCGGTGCGCTGGGTCGACAACCAGCGCACCCGCTGGGGCTCGTGCACGCCGGCCGACCGCTCGATCCGACTCTCTCGCCGGCTGCAGGGCATGCCCGACTGGGTCGTCGACTACGTCCTGGTCCACGAGCTCGCCCACCTGATCGAGGCCGGGCACAACGACCGCTTCTGGAGCTGGGTCGGCCGCTACCCGCAGGCCGACCGGGCCCGGGCGTGGCTCGACGGCTACTCCGCCGGCGCGCGGCTCGAGAGCGGTGAGGAGCCCGCCGACTGACGACCGAGCGCGAAGGCGATCAGCTCGTGCAGCTCCGGCTCCAGGTCGGGCAGGGCGTCCAGCGGCCACCACCGCACGTCCAGCGACTCGTCGCTGACGCTCGGGTCGGCGCCGTCGGCAGCCACCGCCACGAAGCGCACGTCGAGGTGGTGCACATCGCCGGCCGGCCCGCAGAACGGCACGGCGTGCTCGCTGAGCTGCACGGGCGTCGGGTCGAGGGCCAGGTCGGCCACGCCGGACTCCTCGGTGGCTTCGCGGAGCGCGGCGTCGGCGAGAGACGGGTCGCCCGGCTCGATGTGCCCGCCGAGCTGGAACCACCGGTGCGCCTTGGCGTGCAGCGTCAGGAGTACGGCGTTCGCGTCGGCGTTGAGCACGAGCGTGCTGGCGGTCAGGTGGTCGGGGCGGGATCCGCGGGTCAGGCCGTCCGGGTGCGCGAGGAGGTGGTCGACGTACCGGTCCCGCAGCGCCGCCTGCTCCGCCGACGGCGGCTGCCAGGCGCGCAGCGCCGTCAGCGCCGCGACGTGGGCGTTCACCCCTCCTCGGGCGGGCCCTCGGAGGCACCGCCGAGGCCGCCGTCGAGCAGGTCGCGCAGCTCGGCGTCGAAGTCGTCCTCGGTGAGCGACTCGGGTGCGTCGGAGCCCTCGCGGAAGCCCAGCGGGTCGTCGAGGTCGGCGTCGGTGGGAAGCAGCGCCGGGCTCATCCAGACACCGTCGCGCGCCTCGATGCCCTGCCGGGTACGCAGCGAGCCCCACAGTGTGGAGGCGTCGCGGAGGCGGCGGGGCCGCAGCTCCAGCCCGACCAGCGAGGCGAAGGTCTGCTCGGCCGGACCGCCCGCGGCACGCCGACGGCGTACGGCCTCCTGGAGCTTCGACGCCGACGGCATCCGCTCCGCGGTGGCCTGGCTGACGACCTCGTCGACCCAGCCCTCGACCAACGCGAGGGCGATCTCGAGGCGCTGCAGCGCGGCCGACTGCTCCGGCGAGCGGGGGATGTCGAACAGCCCGCCCTCCATGAGCTCCTGCATGGCTTCGAGGTTTTGAGGGTCGATGCCGCGGAGCCGCTCCTCCATGGTCTGCTGGATGCGCTCGGTGTTGATCTCGATGCCCTGGGCGTAGTCGGTGACCGCGCCGATCAGGTGGTCGCGCAGCCACGGCACCCCGGCGAACAGCCGTTGGTGGGCGGCCTCGCGCAGCGCGAGGTAGAGCAGGACGTCGCTCTCGGGCACGTCGAGGCCCTCGGTGAAGCGGGTGACGTTGGCGGGGACCAGCGCGGCCTTGCCGGGGGCACCGAGGGGGAGTCCGATGTCGGAGGCGGTCAGCACCTCGCCGGCCATCGCGCCGAGCCCGGAGCCGACCTGCGAGGCGAGCATCGAGCCGATGGCCTTGCCGAGCATGCCCAGGATCGGGCCGCTCATCGCGGCGGCCTCGGCGGGCAGGGCGTTGCCGAGCGCGCCGACCGACGACGCGGCGATCGGCTCGACCAGCACCTTCCAGACGTCGGTGGTGCCGACGATCCACTCGGCGCGACTCCAGGCCGCGGTCGAGGTCACGCCGGAGCCGAAGCCGGTGGTCTCGTCGAGCCACAGGTCGGCGAGGCGTACGGCGTCGGCGACGTCGTCGCGCTGCTTCTGCGTGGTCGTGGGGTCGGGCTCCTGGGCCACGGTCTTGCGCGCCATGTCGACGGCGAAGTCCCAGTTGAGCGGACCGTCGTACGGCTGCATCATCGACTGGAGCTGGCTGAAGAGCTGGCCGAGGTCGGGCGCGCCGCCCCCGAAGAACTGCTCGAACGGGGTGCCTCGGAAGGGGTTCTGCCCCTCCTGGCCGTCGTCCGGCGGTTGGTTGGTCATGTCTCCACGGTACGCCGTTGACGGTTAGGGTCGCCCCTGTGTCGGAACACTCCCAGGACGCCGCGGCATCGCGGCTGCGGCTCGTCGGGCTGCGCGAGACTCCGCTCGACGTCGCGGAGGTCGTGGCGTCCCTCGACGACGACTCGTCCGGCGGGCTGACGCTGTTCGTGGGCCGGGTCCGCAACCACGACCACGGGCTCGACGTGACCGGCCTGGAGTACTCCGCGCACCCCACCGCCCTCGACGCCCTGCGCCGGGTCTGCGAGCAGGTTGCGCAGGAGTACGACGTGCACGGCGTGTCCGCGGTGCACCGGGTCGGCCGGCTCGAGATCGGCGACCTGGCCGTCGTCGTGGCGACCACGGCGGCCCACCGTGGTGACGCGTTCGAGGCGTCGCGGGCCCTGATCGACACCCTCAAGGCCGAGGTGCCGATCTGGAAGCACCAGCACTTCGCCGACGGCGGCGAGGAGTGGGTCGGGACTCCCTGACCTGCGCGGGCCGTGCGCCTGGGGCGCGCCTGTCGGCCGCGTGACCATGCGGTGCCTACGCTTCTGCATGTGCAGATCCTGTGGTGGCTCGCCCCTCCCGTGGTGGCGACCGTGCTGGCGATGGTCTGGGTCGCCTGGCTGGGCCGCGAGGGCCGCGGCCAGGTGGACCGCGAGGTCGCCGTACGCCGCATGGGCGAGGCCCTGTCCCGGCCGGATCGTCCGCACAAGCCCGCCCGGAGCACCCCGGCGCGACCCGCCACGCAGGGGGAGCGCAGCACCGGTGTCGCCGTACGCCCGTCCAGCCGGCCGGCCGACAACGCGCACGGGCGCACCCGACGCGCGTCCTGACTTCGGCAGGGTGAGAGGCTTTCCGGCATGACGCAGCGCACCTGGGCCGCTCTGCTGGCCGTGCCGCTGTTCGTCGCGCTCGGGCTGTACGTCGCGATCTCGCCGCTGCCCTACGTCACCTACGCCCCCGGACTGACCGTGAACGTGCTCGGAGACAACGGCAAGCAGCCGATCATCACCGTGCAGGGGCACAAGACCTACCGCGACTCCGGCGAGCTGCGGATGACGACCGTGTCGGTGACCGAGCGCAATGCGAAGCTCGACCTCTTCACGCTGCTGCGCACGTGGGCCGCCCGCGACGACGCGATCTATCCCTACGCCATCCAGTACGGCGATTCCGGCAGCCAGCAGCAGGACACCCAGCAGGGCCAGGTCGAGATGGTCGCCTCCCAGGACTCCGCCGTCGCGGCCGCGCTGACCCAGCTCGGCATCAACATCCACGCCGGCATCGAGGTCGTCGGCGTGACCCCGGGGCTGCCGGCTGACGGCAAGCTCCAGGTGCGCGACATCCTGCGCACCGTGGCCGGGCACACGATCGGGCCGAAGAGCGATGTCGGCAAGGTGCTCCAGGCGGTGCCGGCCGGCACTCCGGTGCCGATCGTGGTCGAGCGCAGCGGCCACCGCGTCCATGTGTCCATCACGCCCACGACCAAGGACGGCCACCAGATCGTCGGGGTCACCCTCCAGGTCGGCTACACCTTCCCGTTCAAGGTCTCGGTCGCGATCCCCGACAACATCGGCGGGCCGAGCGCCGGCCTGATGTTCGCGCTGTCGATCTACGACACCCTCACGCCGGGCTCGCTGACCGGCGGCCAGGTCGTGGCCGGCACCGGCACGATCGCCGCCGACGGCACCGTGGGTGAGATCGGGGGCATCCAGCAGAAGATCGCCGGTGCCCGCCAGGACGGCGCCCAGCTGTTCCTGGTGCCGCCGGCCAACTGCGCCGACGCGCTCGGCGGCGACAACGGCTCGATGCGTCTGGTCAAGGCCGCCACCCTCGGCAAGGCGATCTCCGAGGTGCAGGCCTGGTCGGCCGACCACGACGCAACGCTGCCCTCGTGCGGAGCCGCCTCGTGAGCGCCGACCCGGTGTTGGCGGCAGCGGTGCTCGAGATCGAGCGCCACGCCGCGCAGTCCGGCTGGGACCAGCCGGCCCGTCTCTTCGCCCTGGTCGACACCTTGCGCCTGGTGGACCGCGAGCCCCAGCTCGCCGGCAGCGTCGGCGACGCCGAGCTGACCCCGGTCGAGCAGGACGGGCTGGCGCCCGGCCGGCCACTGGAGGAACAGCTCGCCACCATCAGCTGGCCCGAGACGGTCGACGGGTGTGCGGCGATGGTGGAGCGCTTCGTGCTGCCGCCCGACGTCGAGGCCGAGCTGCCCGACGGGCCGGACGCCGTGGCGTCGTACGTCGCCTCGCACCCCGCCCGGCAGGAGGTCCGGATCGTGGCCGGTGCCCTGCGCTCGGGAGCGTCGTTCTGTGCCCTGCGCCTCCGGGCCCACGACGACGACGAGTCGGTGCTCGGCGGAGAAGACCTGGTCCCGGCGCTGCTGGAGCTGGTGCGTGGGACGCTCGAGGGGGAGGCACAGTGAGCAGCGAGCACGTCGAGGAGGAGTTCGACGACTTCCGGCCGCGCCGTTCGCGCCGCGCCCGGATCCTGCTGTTCGTGATCGCCGGGGTGATCGTGGCGTTCTTCCTGATCACGCTGTTCGCCTCGCTGTACACCGACTGGCTGTGGTACTCCTCCGTCGGCTACTCCAACGTCTACAGCAAGATGCTGTGGACCCGGGTCGGGCTGTTCGCCGGCTTCGGCCTGCTGATGGCGGCCGCGGTCGCGGGCAACATGATCGTGGCCTATCGCGCGCGGCCGTTCTACCGCCCCGACTCACCGGAGCAGACCGGCCTCGACCGCTACCGCGACGCGGTCACGCCCCTGCGCACCGTGCTGCTGATCTCGGTGTCCAGCGTGATCGGGCTGTTCGGCGGGGTCGCCGCCAACGGCCAGTGGCGCTCGTTCCTGCTCTGGGCCAACCGCGTGCCGTTCCACACCAGCGACCCCTACTTCCACAAGGACGTCGGCTTCTACGTCTTCACCCTGCCGTGGCTGCACTTCGTGGTGGGCTACGCGATCGCGGTCCTGGTGCTGTCCGCCCTGGCCGCGGCGGTCGTGCACTACCTGTACGGCGGCATCCGGCTGCAGGCCGCGCAGGACAAGCTCTCCGGCACCGCGACCGTCCAGCTGTCGGTGCTGGTCGGCGTGCTGCTGCTGGTCAAGGCCTTCGGCTACTGGATCGACCGCTTCGACCTCGTCACCAGCGGCGGCCTGCTGACCGGCATGGGCTACACCGACGAGCACGCCGTGCTCCCGGCCCGCAACATCCTGGTCGGGGTCGCGCTGATCTGCGCGGTGCTGTTCTTCCTGACCACCTGGCGCCGCGCCTGGCTGCTGGCCGGGGTGGGGGTCTCGCTGCTGCTGGTCACCTCGATCATGCTCGGCCTGATCTGGCCGGCGTTCGTGCAGCACTTCCAGGTCGGCCCGAGCGAGCCGGTCAAGGAGGCGCCGTACATCAACTCCAACATCGAGGCCAGCCGCGCGGCCTACGACCTCAACGGCATCGAGGCCAAGCAGTACAAGAACAGCCGGGCGACCGCGGCCACGGTGCAGCAGCTGCTGGACGAGACGACCTCGGTGCCGGTGGTCGACCCCCAGCTGGTGCAGAAGTCGTTCGAGCAGACCCAGCAGGCGCAGTCCTACTATTCGGTCTCCGAGCCGCTCGACGTCGACCACTACCTGATCGACGGCCGCAACCGGGCGGTGGTGCTGGGCGCGCGCACGCTCGACCAGGCCGGCATCGCGCCGACGAACCAGAACTGGACCAACCTGCACACCGTCTACACCCACGGCAGTGGCATCATCGCGGCCTTCGCCAACCAACGTCCGGCTGACGAGTCGAGGCAGACCGGCAGCGTCCAGTGGGCCCAGGGCCAGGACCCCGGGCAGGACTCCCTCGAGCGGGCCACCGGCCCGTTCGAGCAGCGCATCTACTTCGCGGACGGGAGCCCGGCGTACTCGATCGTGGGCCGCACCTCCACCGGTGACACCGAGCTGGACCTGAGCGCGACCGGCGCGTCGGCGACCCACACGACGTACGACGGAAAGGGCGGCGTCGACGTCGGCGGGTTCTTCAACAAGCTGATGTACGCGATCAAGTTCGGCGACTCGAACTTCCTGCTCTCGGGCAAGGTGGGGCCGAACAGCCAGGTGCTCTACTACCGCGACCCGGCGCAGCGGGTGAAGAAGGTCGCGCCGTGGCTGACCCTCGACAACGACATCTACCCCGCCGTCGTCGACGGGCACGTGCTGTGGATCGCGGACGGCTACACCACGACCGACCACTACCCGCAGTCGCAGCGCACGTCGTTCTCCGACATGACCACCGACGCGCTGAGCCAGTCGTCCGGCGCGCAGCCGCTGCCCACCGACGAGATCAACTACATGCGCAACGCGGTCAAGGCGACCGTGGACGCCTACACCGGGCAGGTCACGCTCTACGCCTGGGACGAGACCGACCCGATGCTGCAGGCCTGGCGCAGCGCGTTCCCCGGCACGGTGCAGGACAAGACCGCCATCCCGCCCGACCTGATGAAGCACCTGCGCTATCCCGAGGACATGTTCAAGGTCCAGCGCTACCAGTACGCCCGATACCACGTGACCGACCCCACGGACTTCTACACCGCGAACAACCGCTGGGCGGTGCCGGAGGATCCCAACGCGCAGGGCAACAGCCAGGCGCCGGTGCGGATGTACACCCGCAACCCGGTGACCGGGGAGCCGATGTGGTCGCTGACGTCCAACTATGTGCCACGCGACAAGACCAACCTGGTCGGCTTCGTCGCGGTCGACTCCGACGCCACCTCGACCGACTACGGCCGGATCCGGGTCGAGGAGCCCCCGGCCGACACCAACGTGCCCGGCCCGGGGCAGGTCCAGAGCACCCTGCTCACCAGCCCGCGGATCACCCGCAAGACCCAGTCGTTCCGGCTCGGGGACGCCACGCCGAGCTACGGCAACCTGCTCACCGTGCCGCTCTCGTCGGGCCTGATGTACGTCGAGCCGGTCTATGCCGCGCGGGTCCTCAGCGACACGGCCTCGTTGCTGACGCTGCGCTACGTCCTGGTCTCCTACAACGGCCGGGTCGGCATCGGCGACACCCTGGTGAACGCGATCAGCGACATGACCGGCGGCGGTGGCGGATCGCCACCTCCCAACAACCCGCCGCCCACCAAGCACCACCACGGCAAGGGCGACACAGCCAAGGCCCACAACCTGCTCGAGCGCGCCCAGCGCGACTTCGCCGCGGCCGACCAGGCCCTCCAGCAGGGCAAGGCCGCCGAGTGGGTCCGGCTCAGCCACCAGGCCCGCGCCGAGGTTGCCCGGGCCCTCAACCTCCTGGGTTAGCCGCTCGATTTGAGCCCGGCACCCCCGACCCGTAGACTTGCCTCTGCGACGCGGGGTGGAGCAGTTCGGTAGCTCGCTGGGCTCATAACCCAGAGGTCGCAGGTTCAAATCCTGCCCCCGCTACCAAAGACAGGCCTTGACCTGCGGAAACGCAGAGGTCAGGGCCTGTTGGATTTGAACCGGTGTCCACAAAAGTGTCCACCTACGCCAGGCTGCGTACCGCGAATCGGACATGCCTCAAGCCCGCCGCAACTTGTGGAGCGCGGAGACTTGAACCGTTCGGTGGCAAGTGCCTCGGGTTCAAGTCCAGAGCGGCCGGGCAGCAGGGGCGTCTCGCGGTGAGCGGATGTCTGCGCGGGCAGCCTCGATTGGCCTCCGACCGACCATGCGCCTGACGTGGACCTTCAGTCAGCAGTTGTCTCCAACACCTCACCGGTGAGGCTGTCGATCAGCTGGGTGCCGTCAGCCGCCGAGTGCAGGGCGCGCAGTGCGATAGCGCGACGGTCGAACGACTGAGTCTCCACGCCTTGGTTGGGCCCGGTGAGGAGCCAGCGGCGCGCCGGTCGCGCCCCGCGAGCGAGCCGCCCGGGTTCCCGCTCCCGGTCGACGGGTGCCACGTACCCGCCGTGCAGCGCTTCTGCGAGTCGCGCAGCACGCACGGGGCCGATGCCGGGATGACCGCGCAGGCCTTGGGGTGCGGCCGCGGCGACCGCGGCAAGGCTGCCGTAGGCGGCCAGCAGGCTGCGGGCCATGGTGGTGCTGATACCCGGGACGACCGAGAGCATCACCTCAGCCTGCGCGGATGGGTGGCGGGGTGCACGGCGCGGGCCATCGGCGGGAATGGTCGGTGCGTCGCGGCGTGCACGCTTGGCGAGTCGAATGATCCATGCTGCGCTGTCCTCGGCGTCCAGACTGTGCAACACGGTGAACCCGTCCTCGACGAGTCGGCACACCGCGCCGCGCCACGCGTCTTCGGCGATCCCGCGAGGCTCACCTTCCACAATGAGCACCGCCTGGGCGAAGGTCGACTGCAATCGCATGGCCTGATCGAAGATGCGTCCGTCGCGGATCGACGCGCCTAGGTCATTCGGGCCCTTGCGCTCGACCGCCAGCCCGAGCCCGAGCACGTAGTCGCCCACCGGCAGCTCAGTCAGCCGCACATCGAGGCCAGCGCCGACCAGAGCTTCCGGGATGGCGCTGTTCCGCTCCCGGTGGTCGACCAACACCGGGCCTATGTGAACCACCCCCAAACGCTACCTCCACGCCTGTTGCCGAGCACGGCAGCGGCTGGCGCCCACGCCAGACGCCGTGTCGTCACCCGTCCGTGAAGCCGCGCGAGCAGCACACTTGCGAGAAGGCCCCGCGGGCTGGCCGATGCCCGGACCTGGCAGCGCCGATCGTGCCCGCACGGAGGGCCGACTCCTGGGGGTCGACCCTTCCGCCTTTCCCGCCGATTTCCCGGTGTTCGTGCGTTACACCACGGCCTCGAGCTCCCTGCCCGACGGGGCCACGCGGTGGCGACCCATGTCGGTGACCGAAGCGCTCACCGGCCTGACCGCAGAGTCCCGGCTCACCGTGCAGACGCGGGTGTAGAACAACACCGAGCGTCCGGCGGACGAGCATTGCCCGGGGCAACTGATCGGACATGCTGACAGTCACCGCCCATGCCGCACGCAGACGGGCTGGTCTTGCTGGTGCGCTTGGTATACCGGCCGACACGAGCCCGCGTGCCGCCCCCATCCCAACCCAGCCGGGTGCCCGCGAACGGCCCGGACCCCCCACCGGCTCAGATGGCGCAATCCACCCATTCGGGG
>JAWWPM010000048.1:0-19166 GCA_033854915.1 Nocardioidaceae bacterium | reverse complement strand
CCGAGTCCTTCGACAAGGTCGGCAAGGACGGCGTGATCACGGTCGAGGAGTCCAACACCATGGGCACCGAGCTGGAGTTCACCGAGGGCATGCAGTTCGACAAGGGCTACATCTCGGCGTACTTCGTCTCCGACCCCGAGCGCATGGAGGCCGTCCTCGACGACCCCTACGTGCTCCTGCACCAGGGCAAGATCTCCGCGATCGCCGACCTGCTCCCGCTGCTGGAGAAGGTCATCGCCGCCGGCAAGCCGCTGTTCATCCTGGCCGAGGACGTCGAGGGCGAGGCGCTCTCGACGCTGGTCGTCAACAAGATCCGGGGCACCTTCAACGCCGTCGCGGTGAAGGCTCCGGCCTTCGGTGACCGTCGCAAGGCGATGATGCAGGACATCGCGACCCTGACCGGTGGTCAGGTCGTCGCCCCCGAGGTCGGCCTCAAGCTCGACCAGGTCGGCCTCGACGTGCTCGGCACCGCCCGCCGCGTCGTGATCACCAAGGACAACACCACGATCATCGACGGCGGTGGCGACACCGCCGAGGTCGAGGGCCGGGTCAACCAGATCAAGGCCGAGATCGAGAACACCGACTCCGACTGGGACCGCGAGAAGCTCCAGGAGCGCCTCGCCAAGCTCGCCGGCGGTGTCTGCGTGATCAAGGTCGGCGCCGCCACCGAGGTGGAGCTGAAGGAGAAGAAGCACCGCATCGAGGACGCCGTCTCCGCGACGCGCGCCGCGATCGAGGAGGGCATCGTCGCCGGCGGTGGCTCGGCGCTGATCCACGCGTCGGCCGTGCTCGACGACGACCTCGGCCTCACCGGTGACGAGGCGACCGGCGTGCGGATCATCCGC
This sequence comes from Nocardioidaceae bacterium, assembly GCA_033854915.1. Lineage (GTDB taxonomy): Bacteria > Actinomycetota > Actinomycetes > Propionibacteriales > Nocardioidaceae > Nocardioides. Next base: position 18,321 of record JAWWPM010000048.1, on the reverse strand, counting down.
AGGGCCGTCGACCAGCCGCTGCGCTGGATCGCCGAGAACGGTGGCGAGAACGGCCACATCATCGTCGCCAAGGTGCGCGAGGGTGGAGCCGGCACCGGCTACAACGCCGCCACCAGTGAGTACGGCGACCTGGTCGCGCAGGGTGTCATCGACCCGGTGAAGGTGACCCGCTCCGCGCTGGTCAACGCCACCTCGATCGCCGCCATGCTGCTCACCACCGAGACCCTGATCGTGGAGAAGCCGGAGGATTCCGACGACAACGCCGGCGCCTCCGCCGGCCACGGTCACGGCCACGGGCACTGACCCGGCAACAAGTCACAGCCGCCGACCCGGCACTCCTCACGAAGGAGTGTCGGGTCGGCGTGCTTTGGGTGTGCACATGTGCCGGGTCGGCGCCCTACGATGCGCGCATGCTGGATGCGGGGCAGGTGAAGCGCGCGATGTTGACGCCGTACGGCGCGCCGTTGCGCCTCGCGCACACCGGCGTCGTCCGCGCCCAGCTGGCGGCCGTCGGGGTCCTCGACAGATGGAGGTTCCGTCGGCGGGCGGATCCCGGGTGGCTGGCCGACGAGATCACCGTCGCGGCGAAGACGTTCCTGCGCCCCGGCACGGCCCGGCGGATGGTGCGCTCGCTGCGGCGCGTCTTCCCCGGACGCATCGTGATCGCGGACGACTCCCCGGAGCCGATGAGCCCGCCGGACGACCGCACCGAGATCGTCGCGATGCCCTTCAACTCGGGGGTCTCGCGCGGCCGCAACGCGGCCCTGGACCGCGTCCGCACGCCGTACGTCCTGGTCACCGACGACGACGCGGTCTTCACGCGCGGCTCCGGCCTGGCCGACGCGCTCCGCTTCCTGCAGGAGCATCCCGAGGTCGACGCCGTCTGCGCGGTCATCGTCGAGCTGCCGCGGTGGTACACCGTGACCTACACGAGGGCCGAGGAGGAGCTGTTCCCCGGCCACCTTCCTCCCCGGGTGCCGTTCGGCGAGCTGATCGGAGGGCTACCGGTCGTGCCCAAGGCCCCGCAGACCTACCTCGCGCGCACCGAGGCGCTACGCACAGTCCCTTACGACGAGAATCTCCGCATGGTCGACCATCGCGACTTCTACTCCGCGGCGTGCGGCCGGCTCGTCTTCGTCCAGGACCCTGGTTTCGTCGCCTTCCACGCGCGCACGCCGTTCGACCGCACCTACACCGCCTATCGCGAGGACGTCGCCGCGGACCTGGCCTACCTCCGCCACAAGTGGCGCGCCTGACACAGTCGGCGTCGTACGGCGTGACGACGGGCCGGATCGGTGCGACCACGCCCACCGCGATGAGGGCGTGACCCTTTCCGCGCCGGTAGGATGTGGGAGTGGAGCTGCCCGACGCCGACCTGCCCGAGATGTTCGCCCCGATGGGCCTCACCTACGACGACGTGCTGCTGCTCCCGGGCTACAGCGACCTCGCGCCGTCCGACATCGACACGACCACGCGGCTGACCCGCGAGATCAGCATCAAGGCGCCGCTGATCAGTGCCGCCATGGACACCGTCACCGAGAGCCGGATGGCGATCGCGATGGCCCGCGAGGGCGGCATCGGCATCCTCCACCGCAACCTGTCGATCGAGGAGCAGGCCTACCAGGTCGACCTGGTCAAGCGCACCCAGACCGGCATCATCTCCAACCCGGTCACGATCGGCCCCGACGCGACACTCGAGGACCTCGACCGGATCTGCGGCGAGTACCGCGTCTCCGGGCTCCCGGTCGTCGACACCGACAGCCGCCTGCTCGGCATCATCACCAACCGCGACCTGCGCTTCACGCCGGTCGCCGACTGGGCGACCACCAAGGTCGACGAGGTGATGACCCCGATGCCGCTGGTGACCGGCCGGCTCGGCATCACCCGCGAGGAGGCCACCGCGCTGCTGCGCCAGCACAAGCGCGAGCGGCTGCCTCTCGTCGACGAGGCCGGCCACCTCGGCGGCCTGATCACGGTCAAGGACTTCGTCAAGGGCGAGCAGTTCCCCGACGCGTCGTACGACGCCCACGGACGTCTGCTCGTCGGTGCCGCCATCGGCTACTTCGGTGATGCCTGGCAGCGGGCCACCACACTGGTCGACGCCGGCGTCGACGTGCTCGTCGCCGACACCGCTCACGGCCACGTGCGGATGCTGGTCGAGATGGTCGAGCGGCTCAAGAAGGACCCCGCCACCCGGCACGTGCAGGTGATCGGCGGCAACGTCGGCACCCGTGAGGGCGCCCAGGCGTTCGTCGACGCCGGCGCTGACGCGGTCAAGGTGGGCGTCGGGCCCGGCGCCATCTGCACCACCCGCGTCGTGACCGGGGTCGGTGTGCCCCAGGTCTCCGCGGTCTACGAGGCCGCGCTCGCCTGCAAGCCGGCCGGGGTGCCCGTGATCGCCGACGGCGGCATCAAGTACTCCGGCGAGATCGCCAAGGCGCTCGTGGCCGGTGCCGACTCGGTGATGATCGGCGCGCTGCTGGCCGGCTGCGAGGAGGCTCCGGGCGACCTGGTCTTCGTCAACGGCAAGCAGTTCAAGGCCTTCCGCGGCATGGGCTCGCTCGGTGCGATGAGCAGCCGCGGCAAGAAGTCCTACTCCAAGGACCGCTACTTCCAGGCCGAGGTCGCCAGTGACGACAAGATCGTCCCCGAGGGCATCGAGGGCCAGGTCGCCTTCCGCGGTCCGCTCGCCGCGGTCGCACACCAGCTGCTCGGCGGCCTCAACCAGTCGATGTTCTACGTCGGCGCGCGCAGCATCGCCGAGCTCAAGGACAAGGGCCGCTTCGTCCGGATCACCCAGGCATCACTGGCCGAGAGCCACCCCCACGACGTGCAGATGACGGTCGAGGCGCCCAACTACACGGGTCGCTGACCGATGGGCCGGCGCTGGGTGTGCGACTCGTGCGGGGCCACCGGCCACGTTCCCGCGGGCGAGGACGCCGATTCGGTCAACTGCACCGTCTGCGGCGAGCCCGTGCTGGCCGACTGACGTGGCCGCCGTGCACGTCGTACGCGAGATCCGGCGCTACCCCGTGAAGTCGATGGCCGGCGAGTCGCTCGAGGCCGTCGAGGTGGACGCCCGTGGGCTGGCCGGCGACCGGTGGTACGCCGTCGTCGACGGCGACGGGAAGCTCGCCTCCGGCAAGCACTCGACCCGTTTCCGCCGCCGCGACGCCGTCTTCGAGCACGCCGCTCGGACGACCCCGGACGGCGTCCGGGTCAGCGGACGCGGCGGTGACTGGGCCGTCGGCGACGCCGCCCTCGACGCCGCCCTCAGCGATGCCATGGGCGACCCGGTCCGCGTCCTTGCCGAGGCGGCAACGCCTCACCAGGACCAGGGGGAGGTCTCCCTGGTCGGCACGGCCTCGCTCGACTGGTGTCGCGAGCACCTCGGCGTCGACGCCGACCGGCGCCGGATCCGACCCAACCTCGTCGTCGACACGAGCGAACCGTTCGTCGAGGAGACCTGGACCGGTCTGGTGACCGTCGGCACCGCCCGGCTGCGCTTCGACCAGCGCATCGTGCGCTGCCGGATGATCGACATCGCCCAGGAGGGGCTGCCGCCCGAAGGCGGCTGGCTCAAGGCCCTGACCGACACTCGCGACCTCAGTCTCGGCATTCATCTCGACGTCGTGGAGCCCGGCACGATCCGGTTCGGCGACGAGGTGCGGCTCGGCTAGAGACCGAGCAGCGGACGGAGCGAGAAGCCGCCGCGACGGGCGCCGAAGAGGTCGCCGCTGGGTGCCCCGACATGACGCGAGAGCAGGTGGCCGTCCCCGCGCACGGAGCCCACGCGCATGCCGCCCGACGGCAGCGCGACCAGAGCCGGACCGTCGGTGACGGAGGTTGGGGGCGTCAGCCGGTGCGGCCGTCCCCAGCCGATGCCGTCGCGTGCGCGACGTACGACCACCCGACCGTCGGTGTCGACGGCTGCGAGCCACAGACGTCCCGCGTCGTCCGCGGCGATCGTCGGTGAGGCGTACGGCGACCACAGCCCGCCGAGGTCGGTGGCCCCGTGCCAGTCGTGGGGCCGGACACCGGTGTGTCGCGAGACGAGCGTGCCGCGGGCGGTGACCGATGCCAGCCAGAGCCGACCGTCGGCCGCAACCGTGAGCGCCGGCGTCGAGGTGGCCGACCAGGTGCGGCCGTCCACCGCGTGGAACCGGGTCCACCGGTTGCCGTGGGAGTCGCTGTGCCGGGCCTGCAGCGACCCGTGCCGGGTGACCGCGACCATCCAGGTGCGCCCGTGCAGGTCGGTGGTGACGGCCGGCGCCGCCTGCGGTGACCAGGAGCCAGGCTGACCCAGGCGGTGCGGCAGGCTCCACCGCTCGCCGTCGGGTCGCACCAGGTGGCGCTCGACCAACCCGCCGTCGGCGGTGAGCGCGAAGGCGTGCAGCCGACCACTGCCGTCGACCGCGAGAGTCGGCGTCGACGTCGTCGACCAACCGCCGTGGCCGAAGGACCGCAGCCCGCTCCAGCGGGTGGACGAGGTGGAGGTGTGAGCCAGGCGGACCCGGCCGTCCCGGGTGACGCCGGCGAGCCAGACCCGGCCGGACTCGACGGCGGTGATCGACGGCGCCGCGTGCGGCGACCAGACTCCCGGGTCGCCGAGGCGGGAGTCGTGCCCGGACGGGCGGCGTACGGTCAGGTCGCCCTTGTGCGAGACGCGCGCGGTCCAGGTCAACCCGCGGACGTCGACCGCTGTGGCAGCGGCGCGGGTGGAGCCCAGGCCCGGCGCCGGTGAGACATCGGCGATGTGCAGGTAGTGGAACGTCGAGGTGGGGACCGTGCGGACGTCGTAGCCGCCCGGCGTGTAGTAGTTGTACTCCTCGACCGTCACCGTCCCGTCGCCGACCGCGGAGACCCAGGCGACGTGGCCGATCCGCCCGCCGTCGGTCTGCGCCACCGCGCCGACGGCGGGCACCTCGTCGACGAGGTAGCCGAGGTCACGCGCGTTGTCGTCCCACTGCTCGGCGTCGCCCCAGGAGCCGCCGTCCATGTGGTTGGCGAAGTCCGTCATGCCGTTGGTCTCCCGGAGCCGCCAGGCCACGAAGCTCGTGCAGTTGCGCAGCGCGAAGCCCCAGGCGTCGCCGTACGTGCCGTTGTAGAACCAGATGTGCTTGGCGCACTCCCGCGGCGGTGGCGGGGTCGGTGGCGTCGGCGGGGTCGTGGGCCCGGGCGTGCCGGGCCCGCCCGGCTTCAGCGGCGGGTGCGGCGCCTGCGGGCCGTGCGGTCCGTTGGGCGTGTTCGCCGGCGTGCCCGGAACATGGCCGGGGCCACCCGGCTGCGTGCCCGGGGGCGTCGGCGGCGGCTTGGGCAGTGGCACCAGTGGGCAGTGGCCCAGGCCGCGGTAGGGATAGTCGTCGTCGGCGTACGACGGGGCCGCCAGACCGACCAGACTGAGCGCGGCGGCCAGCACCACCCCCCCTGCGAGCAGGCGGCCACGCCGTCGCTCGCGAGGACATGACATGACCGGCTCCGTTCGGTGGTGGGGTACTGAAAACGGTCGCACGAGTTGCGTGAGCGCGCCGGAGAACGCCGGAACTCATGGGGCCGATGGGGTGCGATTTCACCCACACCGCGGCCGCCTCGATACCCTCACGTCGTGAGCGAGATCGAGATCGGGCGCGCCAAGCGCGGACGCCGGGCCTACGCCTTCGACGACATCGCGATCGTCCCGAGCCGGCGGACCCGCGACCCGGAGGAGGTCAGCGTCGCCTGGCAGATCGACGCCTACCGGTTCGAGCTCCCGATCATCGCCGCCCCGATGGACTCGGTGATGTCGCCGGACACCGCAATCGCGCTCGGCCGCTACGGCGGCCTCGGTGTGCTCAACCTCGAAGGCCTCTGGACGCGCTACGACGACCCGAGCGACCTGCTGGCCGAGATCGCCGAGCTCGACGGGGTCCCGGCCGTGCGCCGCATGCAGGAGATGTACGCCGAGCCGGTCAAGGCCGAGCTGATCACCCAGCGCCTGCGGCAGATGCGCGAGGCCGGGGTCACGGTGGCCGGCTCGCTCAGTCCGCAGCGCACCAAGGAGTTCGCCAAGGCGGTCGTCGATGCCGGGGTCGACATGTTCGTGATCCGGGGCACCACCGTCAGCGCCGAGCACGTGAGTGCCCAGGCTGAGCCGCTGAACCTCAAGGAGTTCATCTACGAGCTGGACGTGCCCGTGATCGTCGGTGGCTGCGCGACGTACCAGGCGGCCCTGCATCTGATGCGCACGGGCGCGGCCGGTGTCCTGGTCGGCTTCGGCGGGGGCGCGGCGCACACCACGCGCACCGTGCTCGGCGTGAGCGTGCCGATGGCCAGTGCGGTCGCGGATGTGGCCGGGGCGCGGCGCGACTACCTCGACGAGTCCGGCGGCCGCTACGTCCACGTGATCGCGGACGGCTCCATCGGCCGCAGCGGCGACATCGCCAAGGCGATCGCGTGCGGTGCCGACGCGGTGATGATCGGCTCGCCGTTCGCGCGGGCCAGCGACGCCCCGGGACAGGGCTTCCACTGGGGCGCGGAGGCGGTCCATGCCGACCTGCCGCGCGGCGAGCGGGTCGAGATCGGCACGGTCGGGACCCTCGAGGAGATCCTCTTCGGACCCTCCCGCGTCGCCGACGGGACCATGAACATCGTGGGTGCCCTCAAGCGCGCGATGGCCACCACGGGCTACACCGAGCTCAAGGAGTTCCAGCGGATCGAGGTCGTCGTCTCCTGACGCCCGAGCCCCCGTCGTACGACGTGCGAAAACGTCCGCTCCGGCACCGCCGCCCGAAATGGTGCGTGCATCCGGTGGCGATGTCGGTGCAAGATGTCGGGGTCGGACTTGTACGTGGCTCGCCAATGCACCCTCTTGGGTGATGTGCGGGGCCGGGTGCTTGACCGATCTTGCGGAGGAGCGACCTCGGGCCGTGGTGATCACGGATGCTCGGTGACCGCACGTCACTCACAGGGGGAGACCGAGAAATGACGATGACCGCCGCACCACCCGCGCCGCACCGCGACCGCTGGGCCGATCGCACTCACCTCACGCTCCACCTCGACGAGCTCGCCGTCGAGGGACTGATGTCCGCGCTCGGCCGACCCGACCAACCTCGGGGCCCGCGCGCCCTGCCCGACGAGCTCGCGCTGCTGACCAAGCGTGAGCTGGTCGTGCTCCGCGCGATGGCGACCGGTGCCAGCAATGCCGAGATCGCTGCCGAGCTCTTCCTCTCGGTGGCGACGGTGAAGACCCATGTCGCCCGGGTGCTGGCGAAGCTGGGCCTGCGCGACCGGGTCCAGGCGGTCGTGTTCGCCTACGAGTCGCGCCTGGTCGTTCCTCGCTGACGGCTTACGCGTAGCCCCGTGCCTGCAGGGCGTAGAGCTGCGCGTAGGTGCCCCGGGCGGACATCAGCTCGTCGTGGCTGCCCACCTCACTGACCCGGCCGCCTTCGAGGACCACCACGAGGTCGGCCGCGGCCACGGTCGAGAACCGGTGCGTCACCAGCACGGTGATCGCGCCGTGACGCCCGGCCCGGCGGGCTGCGTCGGCGTACCCCTCGAAGAGCGCGTGCTCGGTGGCGGCGTCGAGGGCCGAGGTGGGCTCGTCGAGCACCAGCAGGAGGGGGTCTCCGCGCATCATGCCCCGCGCGATCGCGAGGCGCTGCCACTGGCCTCCCGAGAGCTCGGTGCCGTCGTCCCAGCTGGTGCCGAGCTGGGTGTCGAGCCCCCCGGGCAGGGCGGCCATCACGTCGGCGGCCGCCGCGTCGCGGAGCGCCTGGTGGGCGCGCTCGTCATTGTCGAGGGCGGGCAGGTCTCCGGTCGTGATCGTCTCGCGGGCCACGAGCTCGAGGTGGACGTGGTCCTGGAAGGCTCCGGCACAGCGTCGTCGCCAGGCCTCGCCGTCGAGAGTCGCGAGGTCGGTGCCGTCGACCAGCACCTGCCCGGCGCTGGGCTGGTAGAGGCCGGTGAGCAGCTTCACCAGGGTCGACTTGCCGGCGCCGTTCTCGCCGACGATCGCCACGATCGACCCGGCCGGCAGGTCGAGGTCGACGTCGGCCAGGGACGGCGTCTCCTGGTCGGGATAGCTGAAAGTGACGCCGCGCAGCGAGATGCCGTCGCGCAGTCGCTCGGGGGGCAGCCCGGTGCCGGAGAGCGCGCGGGCGGCGGCGACACCGTCCTCGAGGGCCTGGTAGCGCCCGACCGTGCGCACCACCTGGGCGATGAACTGGAAGAACCATCGCAGGGAGGACACCACGCCCTGGAGCTGGCCGATCACCAGCACCGACGTCGCCATCGCAGCGACGGGGACGCGACCGGCCGCGGCGTCGCGCGCGATCAGGGTGAGGACCACGCCGGCCGCCACGAGGTAGAAGAGACCGCAGCCCGTGGCCGCGAGGTTCTTCTTGACGTCCGCACGCACGTGGGGCGTCCGCCAGGCCGTCCCCGCCCGGCGCAGCCGCTGGGCCACCACGTCGCGCGCCCCGAGCACGCGCAGCTCCGAGGCCGAGCCGGGCTCGACGCTCAGGCCCACGAGGTGCTGGGTGAGCCGGCCCGGCTCGGCTCCCTCCTCCTCGGCGGCGGCCTCCCAGCGGACCAGCCAGCGGCCCAGGAAGAGGCTGGGCACCGAGGCCGGGACCAGCCACAGCAGCCGGGCGTCCGTGCTGATCGCGACGGCCAGTGTGACCAGCGGCATGCTCAGCTGGCGGCAGGCGTTGACCAGGCTGTTGTAGGCGCCTCCGAGCGCGCCCTGGCGCTCTCGGACGATCTGGGCCTGGTCGCGGAACGCCGGTGACTCCAGGTGGTCGAGCGTGGGTACGGCGGCCATCAGCGCCGCGACCCTCCGGTCGAACTCGTGACCCACCATCTCGTTGAGCCGCAGCCGGGACTCGACCCCGATCGTGGTCAGCAGGGGTACGACGCCGAGCGCGGCCACTGCGAGGGCGGCACCGGTCACCAGGGCGCTCGGGGAGTGCGCGGCGACCCCGCCGACCATCAGCCCGAAGGCGAGCGGCAGCAGGTTGGTCAGGACCGCGCCGATCACCTCGAGGAAGGCGAGCAGGGCGGCGGTCCGGTCGAGCCGCCAGGCCGCGGCGAGCGGAAGGGCGAGCGAGCGCAGGGCCTTCATCGCGTGCCACCCCCGGCCAGGGCGAAGCGCTCCGCCTGCAGCGCGAACATCCGCGCATAGCTGCCGCCGTGCGCCACCAGCTCCTCGTGGGAGCCGTCCTCGATGATCCGGCCGTGGTCGAGCACCACGATCCGGTCGGCGTGCCGGACGCTGGAGAGGCGGTGGCTGACCAGGATCGTGGTCAGCCCCCGCGTGACCTCGAGGAAGTTGTCGAAGAGCTCGGCCTCGGCGCGCACGTCGAGCGCAGCAGTCGGCTCGTCCAGCACCAGGACGCTGGCGCCGGTGTCGACCGAGGCGAGGGCGCGGGCCAGCGCAACCCGCTGCCACTGCCCTCCGGAGAGGTCGGTGCCACCGGCGTACTCACCGCTGAGCACGCGGTCCCAGCTGCCCACCCGCGCCAGCACGGGGTCTCCGGTCGCGTCGTGCAGGGCGCGCGGGACGACGGTGTCGACGTCCTCGTCGCGGTGGTCGCCGAGCATCGCCATCGCGACGTTGTCGCGCAGGGAGAGGTGGTAGCGCACGAACTCCTGGAAGATCACCGCCACCCGGCGCCGGAGCCGGTCGTCGGCACCAGGGTCACCGTCGTCCACGAGGACCCGGCCGTGGTCGGGCCGGTGCAGCCCGCACAGGAGCTTGATCAGGGTCGACTTGCCGGCGCCGTTGGCCCCGACCACCGCCACGCTGCTGCCGGGAGCGATCTCGAGGGTGAGCCCCGCGAACGTCGGTTCGTCGCGACCGGGGTAGGTGAACGTCACGTCGTCGAAGCGGACCGCCGAGGCCACCCCCGAGCGACCGATGGTCGCGTCGTCGGCGCCAGCTCCGGGCAGCCGGCGCGAGAGGTCGTCCAGGTCGAGGAGCAGCGCCTGCTGGCGGTTCACCATGGTCTGGCTGTCGCCGAGCATCCCGAGGCCCTCGACCTGGGTGAGCGCCTGGGCGGTGGCCAGCAGGGTGGCGGTCCCGACCGTGCCGACCCAGGCGCCGTGCGCGAGGGCGGCGACCGCGACGGCGTACGCCAGGAGCATCACCGCGTTGGCGGCGAAGATCGGGCGGCGCTTCGCGTTCCGGCCGGTCCAGAGCTCGGTGAGGGCGGCGTGCCAGGTGGCGGAGAAGCGCTCGAGCCCGAAGTCGGTCAGCCCGAAGAGCCGCACCTCCTTGGCGCTGTGCTGGTCGACGAGCAGGTTGCGGTACCACCGGGCCCGGCGCCGGCGGCGGTCGCGGAAGATGTCCTCGAAGATCTGCTGGGAGTACGCCGACCAGGTGAGGTTGAGTGCGATCGTCGCGGCCAGCACGACGAGTGCCGCCCACCACGACCACGTCGCCAGGACCCCGAGCGCGGCGAGGCCCCAGAGCCGCTGGCCCAGCACCTGCCAGGTGGACTGCACGCCGAGGAAGTACTGCTGGTTGATCTCCTCGACGCACGCGTCGATCGACTGCCGGACGTCGGGGTCCTCCAGGTGCTCGATACCGTGCGGGCGGGAGGCGAGGGCGGCCACCTGGCGGAGCAGGAGGGGGGTGGCCCGGCCCTGCTCCACCACGCCGACGATGTCGACCGCCGCCGAGCAGACCGGCTGCAGCCCGAGCGAGACCAGGGTGACCGTCAGCCAGCGCGTGTCGAGGTGCCCGGCGACCACGGCCTGGACGAGATGTCCGCTGCCGATCATCACCCCGGCCGCGGCCACCGCCTGCAGCACCGACGCGAGCAGGCCCAGCAGCGACAGGGTGGGCGAGCAGTGCCACACCAGGGCGGCCAGGAGGCGCGGGCCCCGCGCCCGGCGGCGCCGACGTTCCGAGAGGATGGCCATGGACTGCACCCTGACATCAAATTGATGTCAGATCAATGTCTAAGTGGTGCCAATCCGTTCGACGATGCCCTCGAGGCCCGAGTCGACGTACTCCTTGCCTCCGGCGGTCTGGCCCCAGAGCACCTCGTACCACGGGCCCAGCCGGTGCCAGGCCAGTGCGCGCGAGAGCTCTTCGTCGGTGACGCCGTACGTCGAGGCGACGGCCTCGGCGAAGGGCTCGGGCGAGCCGTAGAGCGCCCAGGCGAGGTCGAGCGCCGGGTCGCCGAGGCGGGCGTCGGTCCAGTCGATCACGCCGGTCAGCGCACCGTCCTGAGACAGCAGGTGCGCCGGGCCGAGGTCGCCGTGGATCAAGGTGATCGGCGTGCGCCGCGCGACCTGGACCAGCAACGTGCGGCCGGCCTCACGGTGCTCCTCGGGCACCAGGGGCAGCACCCGGTGCAGCAGCTTGTCGAGCGTCGCCATCAGCTCGGCGCGGGCCTTGAGGTCGTCGTCGGCGCCGGTCGCGGCGTACACCTCGCGCGGGATGTCGTGCAGGGTCCGGAGGAACTCTCCCATCCGGCGCCCGTCCTCGGCCGTCAGCTCGACCTCGGTGGCCGGCCTCCCGGGGACCAGCGTGTGCCGCACCCGCAGCGGTTGCTCGTCGAGGACCTGCGGCAGGGGCACGGCAAGGGGCAGCAGCGGGGCGATGGCGGGCAGCAGCCGGGTCTCGGCGCGGAGCGGGTCGGCGACGTCCCGGAAGCGTGGCTGGCGGTCGATCCACCTGCCCTCGATGATGGTCGCGATGGAGTCCCAGCCCTGGGTGGGCTCGCTGCGCTCGGCAGCCCGCTCCCTCAACCAGTCGCCGAACAGCGCGACCGTGTCGGGCATGAAGGCGAGGTCGGGCTCGTCCATCAGCTGGAGCAGCCGCTCGATGCTGAGCCAGGCGCCGTAGGCGATCTCCTCGGGCTGCGGCGTGACCACCCCGTCGCAGCTGGTGACGTAGCGGAACGCGCGGTAGCTCGTGTGCTCGTCGCTGTAGTCGGCCTCCCCGAGCGGGGTCAGCTCGGCGCTGATGCCGAGCTCCTCCATCAGCTCGCGGCGGGCTCCCTCGAGGGGGTCCTCGTCGTAGAGCACGACCCCGCCGGCGGTGAAGTCCCAACGATCGGGGTAGACGTCCTTGGTGTGGGTGCGCCGATGCACGTAGACCCGACCCAGCGGGTCGCGGACCACCACGCCCGTCGCGGCGTGCCGCAGGTTTTCGGCGCGCATCACCGACCGAGGGGCACTTCCCGCAGGACGTCCCCCGTCGTCGTACAGTGCGACGATCTCGTCCATCGGAGCCCATCAAACCGGCAAATCGGGCTCAGCGCTCGCGTAGTCCGGGAGTTGTGCCGCCGCGTGTCGCGAGCCCGTTGACCGCCAGCCGGGTCATCCGGCGTGCCTCGAGCAGCCGAGCGCGGTCCGGCGCACCCTGCGCGAGGGCCTGGTTGACCCGCTGGATCCGGATCGGCAGGCCGGGCGAGTAGTGGTTCCAGTACGTCGGGACGTAGGCCGCGCGGTCGACGTGGAACCCGGTGCGGGACTCGGTGAAACGGAACCGCACGGTGATGCCCTCGTAGGCGCGGGGGTAGCGGGTGTCGCTCTGCGCGACCATGTTGCCCATGCCGTAGACGACCCACTTGCCGTTCACCTTCGTGATCGGCTGGACGACGTGGGCGTGCTCGGCGAAGACCAGGTCGACGGCCGGTGAGGCCGTGAGCCGGTGCACCAGGGCGACCTGGGCGGCATTGGGGAGGCGGGAGTACTCGTCGCCCCCGTGGTACTGCACGAGCACGATGTCGGCGCCGGCCGCCTTGGCCGCCTTCGCCTGCCGGATCAGGTTGTCGGCGTCCCACATCGAGACCGCCCACTGCTCGTCGGCCGGCAGGGTCAGCCCGTTGAGCGAGTAGGTGCCGCCGACGATGCCCACCCGCACCCCCTGCCGGGTGGTGACGATCACCGGGCGCCCACGCTCGGCCGGCGTCCGGAACGTGCCGACGTGGCGGACCCCGTTGCGCTCGAGGAGGTTCGCGGTGCGTACCAGGCCGGCGTACCCCTGGTCGATGCTGTGGTTGGAGTCGGTGGTGCACGCGTCCCAGCCCATCGACGCGATCCAGGGCGCGACCTCGGGTGGGGCCGCGAAGACCGGATAGCTGGACAGGTGCGCGTCGTCGCTGGCGAACGGCACCTCCTCGTGGCAGATGGCGAGGTCGGCGCCGCGGACCAGCGGGCGCATCGCGGCGAAGGCCGGGCCGAAGTCGAAGCGGCGGTGCAGGCCGGCCCGCACCGCGTCCTCGTGGGCGCTCTCCCAGACGGTGTCGTGCCAGAGCAGGTCGCCGCTCATCACCACGCTCACCCGGCGCTTCGGCTGGCGCCCGCCGGCGAGCCCTGGCTCGGGCTCGAGCGGCGCCTTGCGATGGGGGAGCGAGACGGTCACCGGCTGGTACGTCGCCAGCCGGGCCGCTGGTGCGCCGATCGGTCGTGGGTGCGCGAGCAGAGAGGCCGCGAGCGCGACGGAAAGGAACACGCCGACCACGCCGAGCCGGGCCGTAGCGCGCACGAGCCCTCCGTCCCCTCGCCGTCCGTGTTCACCGCTGGGACGCGCTGGCATCGCGTCGGGTTGCGGTGGAACGGTCCCGGGTTGAGAGGATCGTCGCATGCCTCAGTCAACTGCTCTCGATCCGACGGGTCGGGCAGGCGCGCTGGCGGCCCTGGCCGGCACGAGCACCGGCGAGCCGGAGCTCGACGTCCTGGTCGTCGGTGGCGGGATCGTCGGCACCGGCGCTGCGCTCGACGCGGTCACCCGTGGCCTGAGCGTCGGGCTGATCGAGCAGCGCGACCTGGCCAGCGGCACGTCGTCGCGCTCCAGCAAGCTGGTGCACGGCGGTCTGCGCTACCTGGAGATGTTCGACTTCGCGCTGGTGCGCGAGGCGCTCCAGGAGCGCGGACTGCTGCTGACCCGGCTGGCGCCGCATCTCGTGCGACCGGTGGCGTTCCTCTACCCGCTGCACCGCACCCTCGAGCGGCCCTACGTCGGTGCCGGGCTCGCGTTGTACGACGCGCTGGCCATGGCCGGCAAGTACGACATGGGGGTGCCCAAGCACCGGCACCTGTTCCGGCGCCAGATCGCCCGGATCGCCCCCGACCTGCGCAGCGACGCCATGACCGGCGCCATCCGCTACTACGACTGCCAGGTCGACGACGCGCGGCTGGTGGTCACCCTGGCCCGGACCGCGGCGGGCTACGGCGCCCACGTCGCCACCCGCACCCGGGTCACCGGCTTCCTGCGCGACGGCGAGCGTGTGGTCGGGGTGCGGGCCACCGACCTCGAGACCGGCGCCGAGCTCGAGGTGCGGGCCCGGGTCGTGGTCAACGCGGCCGGGGTGTGGACCGACGAGGTGCAGCACCTGCTCGGTGGTGAGCTCGCCCTCGATGTCGAGGCCAGCAAGGGCATCCACCTCGTGGTGCCACGCGACCGGATCCGGTCGGAGTACGGCCTCGTCGCCCGGACCGAGAAGTCCGTGCTGTTCGTCATCCCATGGGGTCGGCACTGGATCATCGGGACTACCGACACCGCCTGGGACCTCGACCTCGCCCACCCGGCCGCCTCCCGCACCGACATCGACTACCTGCTCGAGCACGTCAACAAGCTCCTCGCCGTGCCGCTCGACCACGACGACGTCGAGGGTGTGTACGCCGGCCTGCGCCCGCTGCTGGCAGGCAAGGCCGGCCGCGGCGTCGGCTCGGGAGGTGAGGGCGAGGCCCGGTCGGCGACCACCACCACCAAGGTGTCCCGCGAGCACACCGTGGCCAGCCCCGTGCCGGGCCTGGTGCTCATCGCCGGCGGCAAGCTCACGACCTACCGGATCATGGCGCGCGACGCCGTCGACCTCGCCGTCCGCGACCGGCCCGAGGTGGTCGCCTCCCACACCGAGCGGGTGCCGCTGCTCGGTGCCGTCGGGTTCGAGGTGCGCACCAACCAGCGGGTCGCGCTGAGCCGACGCTCCGGACTCGACGTCGCCCACATCGACCACCTGCTCGGGCGGTTCGGGGGGATGGTCGACGAGGTGCTCGACCTCATCGAGCATCGGCCCGAGCTCGCCGCCCCGCTCCCCGGAGCGGAGGACTACCTGTCCGCGGAGGTCGTGTACGCCGTCACCCACGAGGGCGCACGCCATCTCGACGACGTCCTCGCACGCCGTACCCGGATCTCCATCGAGACCTTCGACCGCGGCACGGTGGCGGTCACCGCCGCCGCCGACCTGATGGCCGGTGCGCTGGGCTGGGACCGCGCGCGACGCGACGACGAGGTCGACCACTACCTGCGCCGGGTCGAGGCCGAGCGGCAGTCGCAGGAGAAGCTGACCGACCAGGAGGCCGACGAGGCCCGGGTCAGCGCGCCCGACATCATCTGACCGGGCGGCCTTCCGCAGTTTCACCATGTGGAGGTGCTGAAACCGCACTTCTCATGGTGAGCGGACCGTGAGAACTGCGGGTTCGCCTGCATCACATGATGAAACAGCGATCGCCACAAACCTGTTTCCGGCCGGGCCGAACGCTGGATCAGGCGGTACGACGCGCAAGCCGGTCGAACCGTGCCCTGATCAGGCGCGGTCTGTCGAAGTCGGTCCAGATGAGTCGCAGCATGCCGAACTCACTCACCTCACGCAGCTCGTCCTCGCGGTGCTTCTCGGCGAAGACGACCTCGCCAGGGTCCTGCTCGGGGCGCAGCAGCCGGCCGTACTTCACCTTCCCGTCGAACTCCCCGAGGAGGCGATGCCTTGGCCAGCCCCAGTCGCACGTGCCGATCAGCCTGCCTTGCCGATCGTGCACCTCGAACTGAACCTCCGGCCGTGGGATGCCGCCGATCCAGAAGGTCCACAAGCCGCGAGACTCGCCGATGCTCTCGACGCGCGGGTCGGCGAGCCTGATCGGGACGTGAAGGCGGCGCATACCGGGCCAAGAGGCCATCGCCTTGAACGTCCGGTACAGGGCATCGGGCTCGGCGGCACCGCTGTGGAGCAAGGAGTTGAACAGTGTCAGGGCCACCTCTGAGGTGGCCGTCGAGCCACACTCGAGGACACACCGCACCGGCGTCAACGTCCCCACGCCGTCCACCTCCACCACATCATCGGTCGTACAGGTGCCGACGTGATGGACGACATCTCCCTCGACCCGCCCCGCTCCACCGTCGAGACGTGTCACGTGTACGCGACTGAGATCGACTCCCCACGTCTCGATGCCGTGGGCCACTACACCCGAGACATGGCTCAAGGCGACGACCCCACCCAGCGAGTGCATGACGGCGCGGGACCGAACGCGATGTCGCCCCACCTCATCGAGGGAACCCCAGATGTCAGCGAAGGAGTAGTAACCCCTCCGGAACCGCACCCAGACCTTGCAGCGGACCATCAGACTCACGGCTCTGTCGTCGTAGCCCACCTCACGTGCCATGCCCCGGCTGAAGAAGCCGTCCAGCTCACAGAGGTAGCGCAAGGGGTTTATGCCTCGTTTGTGTCACGAACTCTGGCCCGTCGCCGCGACGGGGCGCATCCGCTGTGGAAGTCGCCTGAGTGAACGGCGCATGTGGATGCCGTGGGGGTCCAGGCTCACCATGTGAAGGTGTCGAAACCTCGCTTCTCATGGTGAGCAGGCCGTGAGAAGTGCAGGTTCGCCTCCATCACATGATGAAACGGCAGCGGGCGGTACGCGCACCATGTCCACATTGTTACTGAGGGGTAGCCCGGCACCCGCGCCCGGCATACTCTCGGTACATGAGCGCCCAGACCCCGTCCTCCGGCCCTCTCGTGGAAGGCCCGCACGACCCCGAGCACGACCCGACCGCGTCGTACGCACTCGAGCCCGAGTACGTCGCTGCCCTCACCGACCGACTGGTCGCCACCGGCGGCTCGGTCGAGGTCCGGTCGCCGCTCAACGGCCAGCCGCTGGCCCACGTCCCGCAGTCGTCCGAGGCCGACATCGACGAGGCGTTCCGGCGGGCGCGCAGGGCGCAGGAGGAGTGGGCGCGTACCTCGATCGACACCCGCGCGGCGGCGCTGCTGCGCCTGCACGACCTGGTGCTCGACCGGCAGGCGGAGATCATCGACCTGATCTGCCTGGAGTCCGGCAAGGCGCGCAAGCACGCCTTCGACGAGCCGTTGCACATCGCGCTCACGGCCCGCTACTACGGCCGCACCGCTCACGAGCACCTCGACAGCCGCCGCGTCCGGGGAGTGTTCCCCGCGCTGACCAGGGTGGAGATCAACCGCATCGCCAAGGGCGTCGTCGGGATCATCTCGCCGTGGAACTACCCCTTCACGATGGCCCTGTGCGACGGCCTCCCGGCGCTCCTCGCGGGCAACGCCGTGGTCGCCAAGCCCGACGCGCAGACCATGCTCTCGGCGCTGTACGCCGCGCAGCTGCTCGAAGAGGCCGGCTTCCCGCGTGACCTGTGGCAGGTCGTCTCCGGGCCCGGGCCCGAGGTCGGGCCGGCGCTGGTGGCCCGCGCCGACTACATCTGCTTCACCGGCTCGACCGCCACCGGGCGGACCGTCGCCCAGGGCTGTGCCGAGCGGCTCATCGGCTGCTCGCTGGAGCTCGGCGGCAAGAACCCCCTGCTCGTGCTGCGCGACGCCGACCTCGAGAAGGCCGCCGAAGGTGCGGTGCGGGCCGCGTTCTCCAACGCCGGCCAGCTCTGCGTCTCGATGGAGCGGATGTTCGTGGCCGACCAGGTCTACGACCGCTTCATGGAGCGCTTCGTGGCGCGCACCCAGGCAATGACGCTGGGAGCGACCCTCGACTGGGGCAACGACATGGGCTCCCTGATCAGTCAGGCTCAGCTCGACACGGTGGTCGCCCACGTCGACGACGCGGTCGCCCGGGGCGCCCGGGTGCTCACCGGCGGGCGCGCGCGGCCCGACCTGGGGCCGTTCTTCTACGAGCCGACGATCCTCGAGGGCGTGACCCCGGCGATGACCTGCTTCGGCAAGGAGACCTTCGGCCCGGTCATCGCGGCCTACCGCTTCCACGACGAGGCCGACGCCATCGCCCGTGCGAACGACGGCGAGTACGGCCTCAACGCCTCGATCTACAGCCAGGACGGACCCCGTGCCCGCGCCATGGCCCGGCTGATCTGGTGCGGCACGGTCAACATCAACGAGGCGTTCGGCGCCACCTTCGCCAGCCTCGAGGCCCCGATGGGCGGGATGCGGCAGTCCGGGCTGGGTCGGCGCCAGGGCAGCGAGGGCGTGCTGCGCTTCACCGAGCCGCAGTCCGTCGCGACCCAGCGGGGCACGCGCCTCGCGCCGTCCCTCGGCATGTCCGACGCGACGTACGCCAAGGTGATGACCGCCAACCTGCGGCTGCTCAAGAAGCTGGGCCGGGCATGACGACGGCCCCGGC
>JAWWPM010000047.1:0-3206 GCA_033854915.1 Nocardioidaceae bacterium | reverse complement strand
CGGCCCGGCACGCCGTTCACCTTCCACGACCATCCGCAGGGACCTCATCCTTGGGCCGCGGAGCACGCGTCCTGGGAGGGCCCGGCCCTGCTCCAGGCGACCCGCGCTGGAGACCGGTACGGCGCCTGGTGGTTCTACGACCGGGTCGGCGAGACCTGGCAACAGCGCTGCCTCTACCTCAACTTCCAGGCGCCGATGGTGCGCCTCGCGGACGGCTACGCCACCGACGACCACGGTCTCGACCTGATCGTGCACCCCGACGGGCGTCGGGAGTGGAAGGACGTCGAGGACCTGCACGGGCAGCTGGCCGAGGGCCGGATCGACGAGCAGACCGTGCTCGCGGTCCTCGCCGAGACCGCCCTGGTCCTCGCCGAGCTCGACTCCGGCGACCCGTGGTGGTCGAGGTGGGACGGCTGGCTGCCCGACGCCTGACCGGTCACCGGCCGACGAGCCCGGATGTGCCGCGTGAGGCGTCCCCGAGGACGCCCCACGCAACAAGTGGTCGGTCAGAGGACGACCAGACCGGTCGGCGACGAGCCGGCCGGCAGCGCCACGGGCGAGCTCGCGAGCTCGGTGAGCTGGCCGCCGTTCACGGCGAAGGTGCTCACCACGTGTCCGCTCCCGCCCGTCACCGACAGCGTCGAGCCGTCGGGTGAGAGCCGCGCGTCCACGGCACCCATGCCGTTGGTGAACGCGGTGTTGCCGAGCAGCACCAGGGAGCCGTCGTCGTTGATCCGGAAGCTGGAGATCGTCGCGGAGGCGGTGTTCACCGCGAAGAGGTAGCGGCCGTCGTGGCTGATCTCGACCCAGCAAGGGGCGGTCTGGCCGTTCGCGTACGCCGGCCCGACCGCCGTGAGCACGCCGGTGCGGTCGACGTCGAACGCCGAGACGGTGCCGTTGCCGGGTCCGGCGTGGGCGTTGCTCACGAAGAGCTGGGACGGGTTGGTCGGACGGAACTCGGCGCCGATCGGGCCGAGGCTCTGGGCTGCGAAGGGCGAGCCGGCTGCGGCGACCAGCCGGCCGTTGGGTCGGACCGCGAAGCTGTCGATCAGGGAGGTATTGTCGCGGGTGCCGACCAGCCGGTCGGCCGTGGAGTTGAAGAAGACGTCACCCACGCCGGAGCCCTCGGGCACCGGCACCGTCGACTTCGGGACCGCGGAGAGGGCCCCGTCGTCGTCGAGACGGAAGCCGGTGTAGTTGCTGCCGCCGTTCCCGACGTTCGCGACGTATACGAGGCCCTTGGCCGAGATCGTCACGCTCACCGGCCGGACGCCGCCCGAGGAGACCGGGTGCCCGACCGGCGTCGGGATGCCGTCGGCGTGCACCCGCAGCACCGAGAGCTGGTTGCTGCCCGCGTCGACGGCGATGAGGTACTTGCCGTCGGCGGAGGCCTGGATGGCGCCCTGCGAGCCGAGGCCGCCACCGGCGCCGGCACCGCCGATCGCGAACGGCGAACCCGGCGTGGGAGTCAGCGAGCCGTCGGCGTGACGGTCGAAGACGGCCACGGTGTTGACGCCGGCGGTGTTGTCGTTGACGTAGGCGTGGCCCACGACCGGCTGGTCGGCCTGGGCCGGTAGCACCCCGACCGAGGCGGTTGCCGCGAGGGCTCCGAGAGAGGCGATGAGCGGAAGACGCTTGAGCATGTCGGCTCCTTGAGCGAGGGCGGATCGGGGACGATCCGGAGTACCCACGCCCCGGAAGTCACCGACCGCCGGTCGCTCTTACGGCGAACGCGTGCAACGTCACGAGTCGGTAAGACCTTCCGGCGAAGGGCCGGAGATGGCTTGCAGGCCGTGCAGCAGGCCAGAGAAGTCGTCGGCGCAGGGGCCGCACGACGCGAGATGGGCGGTGACGCCGGGAAAGCGCTGCTCGGGATCGACGCCGGCCGCCACCAGCTCGGCGTACACGTGGATCAGGTCCCAGGCCTCGTCACAGCCGACGTCGCGAGGATCGGTGCGCAGGAACCGCCCCAGCGGACTCTCGGTGGTCATGGTCGCTCGCTTCGGTCGAGATACCCGTGGGTCTCCAGATGGAGACGCAACTTACGTCTGGCGTCGAACATCGTCTTGTAGATCGCGTTCCGGTTGCTCCCGAGCTCGGCGACGAGCACGTCGAGGGCGATCCCGTCCACGACGAGCGCGACGAAGACCGTGCGCTGGTGAGGCGTCAGCTGGGTCTCGACCGCGCTCCGGAGCGCCGCCAGCAGGTCACGGGACTCGGCCACCGACTCCGGGCCGACACCCAGCCGCTCGGGTACGTCGTCCCACGACCCCTCGTCGAGGCGTACGCCGTCCCGGCGCCAGGCGTGCCGGCCGAACTTGCCGGCCACCTCGTGGATCGCGAACGCGCACGCCCAGGTCGTGAAGCGGCTCTCCCCGCGAAAGCTCCGGACCTTGCGCAGGATCGACACGGTCGCGTCGTCGGCTGCCTGCTGCGCGAGGTCGTCGAGCTCCGGGCCGCGGATGCCGTGCCAGCCGGTCCGGCGTGACGCCTCCGTGCGCGACATCCGCAGCATCAGGGCGTGCAGCCGGGCGACGGCGTCGTCGTGGTCTGGTCCGCTCGCGGTCAGCCCGTCGACCCAGGCGCGGGACTCGGCGTCCATCTCGGCCGTCGCGGGAGGTTCCGGGACGGCCCCTGCAGGGGTCACGGTGCGGAGTGTAGCCAGCCACGATCGGCCGGGTGCACGCTCGGCGGAGCGACTGTCGGTGGTCGCCCGTAGGCTGGACGCATGCGACCAGTGACCGACCTGGAGCGCCGGGTGGCGCCGTTCGAGGTGATCTCGGACTACACGCCCTCGGGCGACCAGCCCGCCGCGATCGAGGAGATCGTGCGCCGGGTCAAGGGCGGCGAGCAGGACGTCGTGCTCCTCGGCGCGACCGGCACCGGCAAGACCGCGTCCATCGCGTGGGTGGCCGAGCAGGTGCAGCGCCCGATGCTGGTGCTCCAGCCCAACAAGACGCTGGCCGCGCAGTTCGCCAACGAGCTGCGTCAGCTGTTCCCCAACAACGCGATCGAGTACTTCGTCTCCTACTACGACTACTACCAGCCCGAGGCCTACGTCCCCCAGACCGACACCTATATCGAGAAGGACTCCTCGATCAACGAGGAGGTCGAGCGGCTGCGCCACAGCGCGACCAACAGCCTGCTGACGCGCCGCGACACGATCGTGGTCTCGACGGTGTCCTGCATCTACGGCCTCGGCACCC
>JAWWPM010000046.1:0-7572 GCA_033854915.1 Nocardioidaceae bacterium | reverse complement strand
TGCGCCGGGTCTGGCCGCGCAAGTACAAGCGCTCGGACGTCTACTACCGGATGGTCGGGCTCGACCACCGGCTCCACCTCGGCGCCTGGCTCGACCGCCGCAAGGGCAACCCCGAGGGCGAGCGGGTAGTGCAGGACGTCGAGATCCCGGTCGAGCGGCTGCCGGAGTTCCTCGACTGGTTCGACGCCGAGGTCGGGATGCGGCCGGTCTGGCTGTGCCCGCTGATCGCCGGCCAGAAGTGGCCGACCTACCCCCTCGCGCCCGACGAGATCTACGTGAACGTCGGCTTCTGGGGCAACGTGCCGGTCGGCCCCGACGCGCCGAACGCCCCCCGCAACCGCGCCATCGAGGCCAAGGTCCACGAGATCGGCGGCCACAAGTCGCTGTACTCCGAGGCCTTCTACGACCGCGAGACGTTCGACGAGCTGTACGACGGCCCACATCTGTCCCGGGTGAAGGACCAGTTCGATCCGCAGCACCGACTGACCTCCCTTTACGACAAGGCGGTGAAGAGACGATGACCACGACCCCGATCGCGGAAGCGTTCGACCAGCTCCTCAAGGAGCCCCTGCCCCTGCGGATCACCGCGTACGACGGCAGCGCGAGCGGCCCCGAGGACGCGCCGTACGCCTTCCACGTACGCAACGAGCGCGGCCTGGCCTACCTGATGACGGCGCCCGGCGACCTCGGCCTCGGGCGTGCCTACGTGGCCGGCGACCTCGAGGTCACCGGCGTCCACCCGGGCGACCCCTACGACGCGCTGGTGATGCTGCAGAAGGGCCTGAAGTTCCGCCGCCCGTCGGCTCCGGAGCTGGTCAAGCTGCTGACCGGCCTCGGGCTGTCGCACCTCAAGCCCCCGCCGCCCCCGAAGGAGGAGCACCTGCCCCGCTGGCGGCGGGTCCTCGAGGGGATGCGGCATTCCCGCACCCGCGACTCCGAGGCGATCCACCACCACTACGACGTCTCGAACGCGTTCTACGAGCTGGTCCTCGGCCCGTCGATGACCTACACGTGTGCGGTCTACCCGCACGAGGGCGCGACGCTGGAGCAGGCCCAGGAGTACAAGTACGACCTGATCGCCCGCAAGCTCGATCTCAAGCCCGGCATGCGGCTGCTCGACGTCGGCTGCGGCTGGGGCGGGATGGTCCGCCACGCAGCCCAGCACTACGGGGTCAAGGCGCTCGGCGTCACGCTGTCGCGCGAGCAGGCCACCTGGGCTCAGGAAAAGATCAAGGAGATGGGTCTCGACCATCTCGCCGAGGTCCGGCACAGCGACTACCGCGACGTCACCGAGACCGGCTTCGACGCGGTCAGCTCGATCGGCCTGACCGAGCACATCGGGGTGAAGAACTACCCGTCCTACTTCGGCTTCCTGCACGACCGGCTGCGCGACGAGGGCCGGCTGCTCAACCACTGCATCACCCGGCCGCACAACCGCAAGCAGGAGACCGGCGCGTTCATCGACCGTTACGTGTTCCCCGACGGCGAGCTGACCGGCTCCGGGCGGATCATCACCGACGTCCAGAACGCCGGGCTCGAGGTCATGCACGAGGAGAACTTCCGCCTCCACTACGCCCGCACCCTGGCCGGCTGGTGCCGCAACCTGGCGGAGAACTGGGATGCCTGCGTCGACGAGGTCGGTGAGGGCACCGCGCGGGTGTGGGGCCTCTACATGGCCGGGTCCCGCCTCGCGTTCGAGCGCAACGAGATCCAGCTCCACCACGTGCTCGCGACCAGGACGACCGCGGACGGCCACGACGGCTTCCCGCTGCGGCCGAGCTTCGAGCACGACGCCGACAACCGCGGCTAGGCCGGCGCAGGCTCGACCCGGAGGCGGCGCCTGCGCAGCAGGCGCCAGACGGCGAGGATGACCAGCGCATAGGCGGCGCCGGCGATCTCGTCGACGACGTAGTGCTCGCCGCCGTACAGCAGGCTGAACCCCATGGCGAGCGGATAGCACGCGAGCAGCGCCTTCTGCCACCACGTCTTGCCCCACCAGAAGAAGCCGGCGGCCAGGGTGGCGTACGCCGTGTGCAGCGAGGGCATGGCGGCGACCGGGTTGACGAGGTACTGGCCCTGGCTGACCATCCCGCCGACCATGTGCAGGCCGATCAGGTTGAAGCCCTCCGTGGTGTAGCGCCCGACGAAGCCGCCGGGGAACACCCCGCCGTCCTGGGCGAGCCAGGGTGGCGCCATCGGGTAGAGGAAGTACGTCGTGACACCGGCGATCGCCAGCGCGATCACCATGCGCATCCAGATCAGGAACCGCGCGCGGTTGCGGATCCAGAGCACCACGGCCACGGTCGGCATCACCAGGAAGTGGCTGACGTAGACCAGGCTGACCAGCACGCCGTACCACGGCACGGAGTTGACGGGGTGGAAGTGCTCCTGGACCCAGGTGGTCGGCATGGTGCCGCCGCCGAGCCACTGGTCGAAGCGGATCGGGAACATCACGTGCAACGGCAGGCCGAGCTTGTTCGAGACGTCGTGGATCGGATAGGCGTGGTGGGCGATCTGCTGCGCGGAGTACGGCGCGGCATAGCCGCGGCTGTAGTCGTAGGCCAGCAGGACCGCCTCGAAGGGCAGCCAGTCGACCATCATCTGCCACCACGCGGACCAGCCGCGGCCGAGCACGGCGATGGTGAGGAAGGCCAGAACGCCGCCGTAGATCCCGAGCCGGTCGGTCGGCACCCCCTGGAGCGCGACGAACAGGATCAGCCCGACGGCGTACGCCGCGAAGGCCGCCCACCGCACGTGACGCCAGCGC
Source organism: Nocardioidaceae bacterium (assembly GCA_033854915.1). GTDB lineage: Bacteria > Actinomycetota > Actinomycetes > Propionibacteriales > Nocardioidaceae > Nocardioides. The sequence continues at coordinate 4,805 of JAWWPM010000046.1, read as the reverse complement.
CAGCCCGTCGACTGCATCCGCTCCGGGCCCCGGACGCGGTCCAGCGAGGTCTCGCTGGTCACGTCGGTGGCTGCCACCCGGCGATGCTAACCGGCATCACCTCGCGCACTAGCCTTGACGCGTGAGCACCAGGGCGCAGCGGTACGACGCGACGGTGCTGCACCGCGAGCAGATCTCGCCGCACCTGATCCGCCTGACGCTGTCGGCGCCCGGCCTGGAGAGCACGGGGGTGCCCGACGAGTGGGTCGGGCTGGTGGTGCCGGGCCAGTTCCAGGTGCGGTACTACACCGTCCGGGTGCTGACCGGTGACGTGGTGGTGCTCGACGTCGTGGTCCACGACGAGGGCCTGGTCACCGGCTGGGCCACCGGCGACTGCATCGGCGACCGGGTGGTCCTGACCGAGCCGCAGTGCTCCTTCGTGCTGCCCGACGATGCTGCCTGGCTGATGCTCGTCGGCGACCTGACCGCGATGCCGGCCATGGCCCGGATCGCCGAGTCGGTTCCCCGCTGGGGGAGCGGCGTCGAGAGCATCCGGATCTGGGCCGAGGTCCCCGACGACCTCACCGGCTACCTCCCCGACGACGCCGAGGTGACCTGGCTGTCGCCACCCGCGCCCGGACAGTCGCGGCTGGCCGAGGTGGTCGAGTCGATCGACTGGCCCGACGGCGAGGGCTACTTCTGGATGGCCGGCGAGTCCGCGCAGATGCGGGCGATCCGCAAGCACCTGATGCGCGAGCGGCGGCTGCCGAGCACGGCGTACGACGTGATGGGCTACTGGCGCGCGGTCGCCGCGCGGCAGCCGCGCGCGGTCGACCCCGAGCCGATCTGGCGGGCCGGCAAGGCCGCCGGGCACAGCGACGAGCAGATCTGGGCGGCGTACGACGAGGCACGCGGTGGCTGACTACACCGAGCACGGCGAGGGCTTCCGCAGCGGCTTCGCGTCGTTCGTGGGCCGGCCCAACGCGGGCAAGTCGACGCTGACCAACGCGATGGTCGGCACCAAGATCGTGATCACCTCCGACAAGCCGCAGACCACGCGCACGGTGGTACGCGGCATCGTGAACCGCGAGGACGCCCAGCTGATCCTGGTCGACACCCCCGGCCTGCACCGGCCGCGCACCCTGCTCGGCGAGCGGCTCAACGACCTGGTGCACGCGACCTGGGCCGAGGTCGACGTGGTCGCGGTGTGCTTCCCGGCGAACGAGAAGATCGGGCCGGGCGACCGGTTCCTGGTCAGCGAGCTGGCCAAGGTGCGCAACACGACCCGGATCGCGGTGGCCACCAAGACCGACCTCGCCGACGGCGCGCGGATCGGCCAGCACCTGATGGACATCGCCGAGCTCGGTCGCGAGACCGGCACGGAGTGGGCCGAGATCGTGCCGGTCTCCGCGGTCTCGGGCGACCAGGTGGACCTGCTCGCCGACCTGTTGGTCGCGCTGATGCCCGAGGGTCCGCAGCTCTACCCCGACGGCGATCTCACCGACGCGCCCGAGGAGATCCTGGTCGCCGAGCTGATCCGCGAGGCGGCGCTCGACGGCGTCCGCGACGAGCTCCCGCACTCGATCGCCGTGGTGGTCGAGGAGATGGGCCTGCGCGAGGGCCGCTCCGCGGACCGGCCGCTGCTCGACATCCACGCCAACCTGTTCGTGGAGCGTTCATCGCAGAAGGGGATCGTGATCGGTCACCAGGGCGCCCGGCTCAAGCACGTGGGCACCGTGGCCCGCAAGCAGATCGAGGCCCTGCTCGGCACGCCGGTCTACCTCGACCTGCACGTCAAGATCGCCAAGGACTGGCAGCGCGACCCCAAGCAGCTGCGGCGCCTCGGCTTCTAGAGCGGACGTCCGCTCAGCTCGGTGCCCAGCACACGCCGTACGTCTGACCGGAGCGCCACTGCTGCAGCGTCGGCCACTGGTAGGACCAGCGGAAGTTGAGTGGGTCGCCGGCGACGGCGTGTGCGGCGTCCTGACAGGGGGACTGGCCGGCCGACTTCACGTGGTCGACGCCCGGGTAGCTGCCGGTCGGGAAGTCGACGGTGCGCAGGGCGGTCCAGGAGTGGGGGGCCGAGCAGATGCTCTGCTGGAAGCCGCTGGTGCCGGGCTCGGCCGTGCCGCACAGCGCGAAGCGGCGTTGTGAGGCGTCGCTGTCGAGGGCGCCGGCGATCGGGCCGGTCAGCGGGGCGAGGTGCTGGTCGTCACGGATGGCGATCGCCTCGCAGCGGAACCAGCGCGCGCCGGCCTGGCCCTGGGCGAGCGTAGGGGTGAACCACACGGTCCGGAGCAGGCTCAGCCGGCGGTCGTCGACGGTGCCGCCCACGAACGACGCGAAGCGGCGCGGGCATGCCGTCGAGACCAGGTGGTGCACGGCCGCGCCGTCGACGGGCTGGTGGGGAGGCAGCTTGCCGACGAAGAACGTGACCGCGGTGTGCGGCGCGGTGCACGGCGACGGCTTGACCTCACTGGTGGGAGCCAGGGCGTCGGTGTAGCTCAGGCGGTAGCAGGCGTGGGCCGGCGGGGGCGGCGGCGCGGGAGGTGGGGTCACCACGGGCGCGGACGTGGTGGGGGAGGAGAGCACCGGGGTCGGCTCGGCCTGGGGGGTCGAGGAGCCCGACGACGAGCAGCCGGCCAGCAGCAGGCCGGCCAGCACCGCGAGGAACCTCACGACGTCATCCTCGCCCAGCAGACCGAGCGCCGGTTGCCGGCCTGCCACTCCGCCTCGTGGAACCACGAGTAGCCGAAGTCGTAGTCCACCGGGTAGTCGAGGAACGCGCCGACCGACTTCGAGCAGAAGTCGCGGGTGCGGCTCTGCACGACCCGGTCTCCGGGATAGTCGTCGGTCGGCTCCCCGAGCACGATCGTGGTGACCGCCCGCCAGTCGTGCTTGTCGCTGCAGGGCACCTTCACCGATCCGCTGACGGTGGCCCCCTGGGCGCACACCATCCAGGCGTCCTTGGGCCGCCCGAGCAGCAGTCCCTTGGTCTCGGTCGGCAGGTCGACGTAGGAGCGGGTCTGGTCTCCGCCGCCGATCACGTCGCAGCGGTACCACCGGGCCCCGGCGTCCCAGGCCTGCTGGCTCGGGCGGAACCACGCCCAGCTGAGGATGGTGCGCATCGCCAGGCTCTCGTCGGCCCCGGTGAAGGCGATGAACTTGTCCGAGCAGGTCTGGTAGGCGTACGCCGCGAGGTCCTGGTCGTCGTACGCCGTCCTCGCGAAGTGGCTGGGGAGGGGGCCTGCGGCGTAGGTCTCGGCGGTGTGCCGCTCCGCGCAGGGGATGGCGGCGGTCGCGTTGCTGGCCTGCGCGACGTCGTTCGGTGTCAGCAGCCGGCAGGCGCCGACGTCCGGCGCAACCGTCGAGTCGGCCGACGGGTCGCTTCGGCTGGCCTGGCCGAAACAGCCGGTCAGGCTCAGCGCGGCGCCCAGCAACGGGACGACCAGACGCCGGGCGTGCGGCATCGGTACCCCCCAGGCTGTCGACGACACGATGGGCGCGATGCTACCGAGTCGGTCCGGCGGGCCGGCGCGGTGCGTGCCCTAGCATCGGCGCGTGCTGGAGGTGCGAGCGGCGACGCGGCGCGACCGAGCGGACGTCGTCCGGGTGATGGCGAAGGCCTTCGACGACGACCCCGTGACCCGGTGGCTGGTGCCGGAGGGCCGGTCGCTGGCGCCGCTCTTCCGGGCCCACACCGGGCCGGCGAACTCCGATGCGCAACATGTCGACCTGGCGCTCCTCGACGGTGAACCCGTGGGTGCGGCGGTCTGGCAGCAGCCCGGCTACAAGGTGCCCCTCTGGCGGCAGATCGCCGCGATCCCGGTCTACGCCCGCGCCCTCGGGCGACATCTGGGCCGTGGCGTAGCAGTGGAGTCGGTGATGCGCCGGGCGCGTCCGCACGAGGAGTTCTGGTACCTCGCCGGCGTGGGTGCCGTACGACGCGGCGAGGGGATCGGCTCGGCGCTGCTGCAGCACCGGCTCGACGTCATCACGGGGCCGGCGTACCTGGAGAGCAGCAAGCAGGAGAACCTTGCCCTCTACGAGCGTTTCGGTTTCGAGCAGCGCGACCCGATCCGGGTGCCGGACGGGCCGGAGCTGTGGCCGATGTGGCGGAAGGGCTGAGCCCCACGACAATGACCCGGTGAAGACCGTCGACTGGGAGACCGTCCGCCTGTTCCTGCACGTGCTGGCCGCCACCGTGTGGGTCGGGGGTCAGCTCGTGCTGGCCGCGCTCGTGCCGGCGCTCCGGGGTGCCGGGGAGGGTGTCACCGCGACCGCCGCCCGGGCCTTCAACCGGGTCGCGTGGCCGGCGTTCGGCGTCCTGGTCCTGACCGGGGTCTGGAACGTGATCGCCGTCGACGACAGCTCGGACTCCTTCCAGCACACTCTGATGCTGAAATACTTCCTGGTGCTGGCCTCCGGCGTCATGGCCTACGTCCACCAGCGCGCCTCGTCGCGCACCATGATGGCGGTGTTCGGCGCGCTGACCGGGCTGTGCGCTCTGGGTGCGCTGTTCGTCGGGGTGCTGCTCGCGCAGTAGCCACCGAAGGCTGGTCATCGCAGCAAGGTGCCGTCCGGACGTCATACGAAGTGAGCCATAGAGGCCACGGTTCGTATGACGTCGTGGCAGCCCCATGCCGTCAGGCGCTGGACCGGGCCGGCAGCCCGCGGAACGTGCGCCGGTAGGCGCTGGGCGAGACCCCGGCGTGGCTGCGCTGGTGTGCCCGCAGGGAGGCGGCGGTGCCGAGACCCGCGTGGTCGGCGACGTCGTCGATCGGCAGGTCGGAGGCCACGAGCAGGAGCTGGGCGTGCCGCACCCG
>JAWWPM010000045.1:0-4708 GCA_033854915.1 Nocardioidaceae bacterium | reverse complement strand
CTCTGGGTCGCTCCGCTCTTCATCATGGTGTCGCGCACGTCGAGATCGACGATCCCGCGGTTCGCCTTCGAGACGAGTCTCATCGTCTTCCTGGTCACGGTGGCGGTGCTCGCCGGCACGACCACGTGGATGTCGCCGTTCAAGACCACCGGGGTCTCGTCCGACACCGTCGCAGTCCCCAGCCTCGGCGGGCTGCGGCTGGCTCCGGGCACGGCGCGCCAGGACGCCGCGCTCGAGGACGCGGTGGCCCCCTACGTCGAGCGGGGCGCCACGCCCGTGCTGACCCTGGACCAGCTGGCAGGGGTGACCTATCTGATCGGGGGTGTCCCGATGGGCTCGACCTGGACGGACGCCGCGAGCCCGCGTCGTACGGCGGGCATCCTCGCGCTGGCCTGCCGCAACGGTGACGTCGACCGCGCGCGGACTCCCGTGCTGATCCTCGATCGACCCATGGACCCCGCCGTGCGTGGCGCCCTCCGGGGCTGTGGGGCCAGCTATCCGTCGGACTTCCGACCCCTTCCCGTGCCGGACGGCCCGGAAGGCCTGCGCGTCTTCGTGCCTGCCGATCCTGGACCCTGAGCGCGCCGGCCACACGCGTTGGTTTCCGCCCCAAACGCCTCCCCAGACCCTATGCTCACATTGCGAACCGAGAAGGAGCTGACGGGTGTACAGGGACTTGCGCATCGCGGTTGTCGTCCCCGCGCACAATGAGGAGCGGCTGGTCGGCCGGGTCGTCGAGACAGCACCGGAACTCGTCGATCACGTCATCGTGGTCGACGACGCCAGCACCGACCAGACCGCACAGAGTGCGGCCGCGGTCGGCGACCTCATGCCGCGGTGCACCGGCTCGATAAGAACTCGCCATCGTGCTCGAGTCTTTCCGCGACACTCTCGCTGGAGGCGGCCGTCGTATTGTCACTATCGAGGACGCCACCTACACCGTGGATGTCGAGGTGACGTGACCGTCCCGAAGTCGATCGTCCCTGAGGCAGCGTCGCGATGAGCGTCCTGGCCCGCGCACTGCCGGAGCGGTCGCAGGACGCCGACGTTAGCGTCGCCGTACGACGCGGGGTGTGGGTGCTTCTGGCGGTGATCATCGCCCAGACGGCCTGGATCCTCGCCGTGCCACCGTTCCGCGGGATCGACGAGTTCGACCACGCCTTCCGAGCCGCCGGAGTCGCATCGGGGGAGTGGCACCTCAGCCAGGCGCCGATCGATGGTCGCGGCCTGCTGACGTGGGTGCCCGCCGACCTCGTCAAGGAGGCTGGTCCCCAGTGCGCTGCACTGCCGTACACCGGCCCTGACAACTGCCGGCCCGTCGAGACGCGGGGGAGTCAGGTGCGGATCGCGACCAGCGCGGGCGAGTACAACCCCCTCTTCTACTGGGTGACCGGGACTGTCGCCAAACCCTTCGACGGAACCTCGGCGCTCTATGCCATGCGGATCACGACAGCGCTCATGACCGCGCTCCTGCTGGCGCTCGGGGCAGGACTCACGGCACTCGCCGGGGCGGGTCGCTGGGCGTCCCTCGGACTGCTGACCGCGATCACGCCCCAGGTGGTGTTCAGCGGCGTCATCCCGGCGCCGAACGGCCCGGAGATGGGGCTGGGCCTCGTCCTGTGGTCCAGCCTGCTGGCCCTCGACCGCGCTGAGGGCACGCGCCGCGAAGCGATCCTGCTGTCGACGGCCTTCGCGGCGGCCGTACCGCTCGCCTTCCTGCGCTTCCTCGGGCCGTTGTGGGTCGCCTGCATCGTGCTGAGTCTTGTCGCCCTTCGAGGTTGGCCGGCCACTTGGCGGCTGATCGTGCGTCGTCGGAGGCTGGCGGCTCTGGGCGCAGCGGCCGTCGTGGTCGCCACCGGGTGGGGCCTGGTCTGGCTCGTCATCGCAGGGCGCTACCACGTGCCCGACGGTGCCAAGGTCTACGGAGCCCCGGCCCAGTGGTCCCACGTCCTCTACGTGCCGCTGTGGCTCATGCAGATGGTCGGTGCGTTTCCCTTCCGGGACATCCCTGCACCCATCTGGACCTATCCCTTGGCCTTCCTGGTCATCTCCCTGCTGACGTGGGGTGCCTGGCGCAGGGGTCCCGACCTTCGACGTTCGCGCGCCCTCTTCTGGATCGTGATCGCCTCGCTGGTCGTCCCGATCCTTCTGTCCGCCGCCTTGATGCCCAGCGTCGGGGCGGTCTGGCAGGGACGCTACGAGCTGCCGTTCGTGATCGGCATCCTCCCGGTGTGCGGCATCTTGCTGGACGAGGCCGGCTTCGCGCCGGCCGAGAGCGGCAAGCTGATCGCTGCCTGTGCGGTGATGCTGACAACGGTGCAGATCGCCTGCGTCGTAAACGTCGAGCAGCTCGAGCTGCAACGGCCGATCTCCTCGGGTGACGCCTCCTGGGTCCATGTCTCGGTATGGGTCGTCGGAGCGATGATGGCGCTGGCGTGCGGGGTCGCCTGGCTCGGCACTCTCCCGTCGGTCTCCTCGGTCGTGGGCCTGCGGCACCGCGTCCGCGCTGACGCGTGAGAAACAGCCGACGACTGACCGGACACTCCACATCTGCGCGGTTACGTCATCGCGCACGCAGACCGCTCGTCACCGGCCGAGCTTCGGCTGCTGCGGATGAGCACGTCCGAACGCGGGAGTACCCCGGACCTCCCCACGGGGGAAGGTCCGGGGTGGGCCTGAGCTCAGACCGTGAAGCTCCAGGTGAACTTCACCAGGTGGTTGCCTGCCCCGTCGTGGATCGACTTGCTGAGCTTGACCTTGTAGGTCTTGCCCTTCTTCAGGTTCGCCTTCGGGATCAGCTTCACGTTGCGGTGGTTCTTCGCGACCTTGACCTTGGCCGGCAGCTTCGAGGTGCGTCCAGCCACGTGCAACGTGAACGACGACGTCGTGACGCCCTTGACCTTCTCGGCGAAGGTGGCCTTCACCTTCGCGGTGCGCTTGGCGACACCGGTCGGCGTGTACGCCGTGACCGTCGGTGCGGTCGCGTCGATCTTGAAGGCGCGCCAGCCGCTGACCGCGATCGCGCCACCGTTGGGATCCAGGGCAGTCACCCGCCACTGGTAGGACCCGTCATTGAGCGACGAGGGCGCGTTGGCCGTCGCGGCGGTCGTCACCGAGTACGCCGTGTTTCCGTTCGCGTCGCGGACGTCGAGCCGGTAGCTCGCGGCGAAGGGCGCGGCGTTCCAGGTGAAGTAGAGCCCGTTGCTCTTCTGGTAGGTGCCGGCAGCCGGTCCGACCTGGGTCACCGAGGATGCGCTCACGAAGAACCGGCCGTCGACCGAGTACGGGCGCGCCTGGTTGCCCGCGTCAACCCAGCGCACCCGCCAGCGGTACGCGCTGGACGACGGCGGCAGGTAGTTCTGTGGCACGAACGCCGGGACCCGGGTGGTGCTGGCCAGGACGAGGTTGGCCGGGGAGTGTGTCCCGTCGTCGTTCTTGTACACCTCGATCGTGTAGGACGAGGCGCCGTCCTTCGGGGCCCACCGGAACGGCGTGGAGCCGGCGACCGTCACCCCACCCACCGGTGACGGGACGTTGCCTCCCGTCGCGGCCAGGTTGACCGCGGGCTGGTCGTTGCTGAAGCTGCGGACCTGACTCCACGTGAGGTGGTTGTTGGTCGGGTCGACCGCTTGCACCCGCCAGTAGAGCAGTCCCTGAGGCAGGGTCCGGTCGTTCGGGGTGTAGAACGGCTGGTCGACCTCGCGGTCGTCGACCACGCTGTTGAACGTGGGGGTCTGGGAGATCTGGATCCGGTAGGTGCGCGCCGTCTGGTAGGACCTGTCCACCCCGCCGGCATAGCTGCCCAGGGCCGGGTTCTGGTTGGTGTCGTAGTAGTCCGCCCAGGTGAACGAAGGCTCCGAACCCACCGAGGCGCCGTCGCCCGGGCCGATTGGTTGCACCGGGATCGACACCTTGCGGAATGCATTCGTGGCGGCCGCGTGAGTCGAGATCGGGTCCGGGTTGCAGAGACCGGCACCGAGACTCTTGCACGGCCTGATGTACCAGTAGTACGAGTCCTGCGCAGTGTTGTCCAGCAGATCAGCCGGTGGGCGCCACAGGGTGTTGCTCGTGATCGCGTACGGGTTGACGCTGGGCACCCGGTTGGTCAGCTCCTGGTCGTTCGCCAGGTAGACGAGGTACCCGGAGGCTCCCGGGATGGGGTCCCACTTGAGCACCGGCGTGGCAGGTACTCCGACACAGATCCGGCTGTTCACGTCGACGGCGGAGAGGGTGTTGGTGCACCCGGACGGCGCCGGCGCAACGGCCGCGTTGCCGTCGAGTGCGATCTCCTGGCCGGACGTGTTGGGCAGGTCCTTGATCGTGAACTCGCCGTACTGTCCACCCGGAGTCTCGCCGACCAGCTGGTTGCTCGCGTTGTAGGCGTCCACGAACCAGAAGTAGGTCCCCGGCGAGAGGTAGTGCGTGCCGGTGTCGGTGGCGGCGGGGTAGGGGTAGGTGGCCGTGCTGATGTGCGAGGCGTTGAGGTCGACGAAGCCGGAACCCTGGACGCCGATCCGGACCTGGTAGTAGGCGGCCCCGGTCTGGGCGCTCCAGGTCAGGTTCGGGAACTCCGACGTGGCGGGATCGCCCGAGAGACCGGTGATCGGGATCAGCGCCGGGATGCTCGTGGGGACGGTCCCGGAGACGGAGAACGTCCGTCCCGGGTAGAGCGGGGAGATGACGCCCTGCGCCGAGGTGGTGCGGACCG
>JAWWPM010000044.1:0-4036 GCA_033854915.1 Nocardioidaceae bacterium | reverse complement strand
CCCGGGATGCCGTAGCCGGCCGCCTTGTCGGCGACGTGGTGGACCAGCATCGACTTCTCGGTGGAGAACGACATGCCGTACTTGTTGTTCTCACAGATGAAGACGACCGGCAGGTGCCAGATGGCCGCCAGGTTGACCGCCTCGTGGAAGGCCCCCTCGTTGACGGCTCCGTCGCCGAAGAAGCAGGCAACCACGCGATCCTCGCCGCGCAGCTTGTAGGCGAGCGCGGCACCGGCCGCGATCGGGATGCCCCCCGCGACGATGCCGTTGGCGCCCAGGTTGTTGGTCTCGACGTCGGCGATGTGCATCGAGCCGCCCCGGCCGCGGCAGTAGCCGGTCTCCTTGGCCAGGAGCTCGGCCATCATCCGGACCAGGTCGGCACCCTTGGCGATGCAGTGACCGTGGCCGCGGTGCGTCGAGGTGATCGCGTCGGTGTCGCGCAGGGCGAGGCAGACGCCGGTGGGCGAGGCCTCCTGACCGATGGACAGGTGCATCGTGCCGTGCATGAGGCCGCGGGCGAACAGGTCGTCGACCGCCTCCTCGAACCGGCGGATCTCCCACATCGTGACGAGAGCCGCGCGCGCGGTGGCGGCGTCGGAGAGGGGATGAGGCACGAGGGTCGGCTCCAGTCTGCACAAATGTGCATAAGAGATTCACGTTTGACCAGAGATTAGGTGACCGGCGTCACTCTGGCAAGAGGCCCTTGGAAGAAATCACCGGATCAGCGCACCCCCCAGGTTGGATCTCACCGCCGGGGTGACCTGAGCAGCCCCGGGCCCGACCCGCGGCCGGGCGGCGGACCGGGCTCAGCGCAGGAGGGCGGTGGCGATCGCGGCGAGGCCCTCACCGCGGCCGGTGAGTCCGAGCCCGTCGGTGGTGGTGGCGCCGAGCGAGACGGGGGCGCCGATCGCGGCGGAGAGGACGGTGACGGCTTCGTCGCGACGGGGTCCCAGACGCGGTCGGTTGCCGATCACCTGCACGCTGACGTTGCCGATCTCGAAGCCGGCAGCACGGACGCGGGACGCGGTCTCGGTGAGGAGGGCGACGCCGGACGCGCCCGCCCACTCGGGCTCCGCCGTACCGAAGTTGCTGCCCAGGTCGCCGAGCCCCGCCGCCGACAGCAGGGCGTCGCACATCGCGTGCGCGCACACGTCGCCGTCGGAGTGGCCGACCAGACCCTGCGGCTCGTCCGGCCAGGAAAGCCCGGCCAGGTGCAGGGGCACCCCGTCGGCCAGGCGGTGGACGTCAGTGCCGACGCCCGTTCGCGGACCGTAAGGAGATGGGGGCACGGGAGTGATCATGCCCGAGACACAATCGGAGCGTGCGGACATCGCGATGGCCCTGGATGCTGGCCGGCCTGATGGCCGGGCTGGCCGGCCTGGCGACCAGCTATCTGGCGTCCGGGCTGCTCCAGCTGCGCGGGAACCCGGTGACCCAGGTGGCCGAGCTGGTCATCAAGCTGACCCCGGGCAAGGTCGCCGAGGCGGCGATCCAGGCGGTGGGTCACAAGGACAAGCCGCTGCTGGTCACCGGTGTCCTGGTCGTGCTGCTGCTGTTCTTCGCGGGCATCGGGCTGGCCACGAAGCGCTCCACCGACTGGGGGGTCGGGCTGTTCATCGCGCTCGGGGTGGTCGGGCTGATCGCCCAGCAGTCGCAGTTCAACCCACCGGTGTCGGGCGTGCTGCCCGTGCTCGTGGGCGTCCTGACCTGGACGGTCGCCCTGGCGGCGCTGGCCGCCCAGCTGCGCCCACGGCCGTTCGTCGAGGTCGACAACGGCCGGCGGTTCCTGCTCGGTGCGGCCGCGGTCGGGGTCGGCAGCGCGCTGCTCGGCGGCCTCGGGTGGAAGGCGGGCGACCGGCTGCGCAAGGTCGACGCGGCCCGTCGGTCGCTGAATCTGACCGGCGTGACTCCGCCCAAGGTCCCCGCCGGGTCCCAGGTCGGGCTGGACGGCATCGAGTCGTGGGCGACCCCGGCCGGGCGGTTCTACCGGATCGACACCTCGCTCAGCCCGCCGGCGATCGCGCCTGCCGACTGGTCGCTGCGGATCCACGGCATGGTCGACCACGAGCTCACCCTGACCTACGACGACCTGCTGGCCCGCCAGCGCACCGAGGCGTGGGTGACGCTCAACTGCGTGTCCAACACCGTCGGCGGCAACCTGATCAGCAACGCCTGGTGGAGCGGCGTCCGGCTCCAGGACCTGCTCGACGAGGCCGGCGTGCAGTCCGGGGCCGACGCGCTCAAGCAGACCTCCGACGACGGCTGGACGTGCGGGACTCCGATCTCGGCGGTCACCGACGGCCGCGACGCGATGCTGGCGATCGCGATGAACGGCGAGCCGCTGCCGATCGAGCACGGCTTCCCGGTGCGCACCATCGTGCCGGGTCTCTACGGCTACGTGTCGGCGTGCAAGTGGGTCCGCGACATCGAGGTCACGACGTACGACGCGTTCACGGCGTACTGGACCGGGCGCGGCTGGTCGGCGAAGGGCCCGGTCAAGCTGGCCTCGCGGATCGACGTGCCCCGCGACGGGCACACGGTTTCTTCTGGTCAGGTGCGGGTCGGCGGCGTGGCCTGGCAGCAGGACATCGGGATCGAGGCGGTCGAGGTGCAGCTCGACGCCGGCCCCTGGCAGCAGGCACACCTCGGCCGGACCGAGCTGGACGACGCGTGGGTGCAGTGGGACGCGACCCTGGACGTGGCCTCGGGCAGCCACGCCCTGCGGGTGCGCGCCACCAACAAGGACGGCCAGGTGCAGACCGCGGTGCGCGCCGCACCGGCCCCGGACGGCGCCTCGGGCTGGCACACGATCTCGTTCAGCGCGGGCTGATCACCGCGTGCCTGGTCGAGTGCCGTGGTGGTCGTTCCAGCGACCGGCGGGGCACTCGACCCGGCGGGTCACCAGGCACCGCGTCCTCCGCGGTCCGGCAGCGGCTGGTCGTCGCGATGGATCACGTAGACCAGGCCGCCGGAGCCGTCGAGCCAGGCACGCTCGAACGCGGCGCGCTCGTAGGTACGACGGACGCTGCGTTCGGTGGGTGCGGCCGGGTCGTTCGTGACGACGTCGCCGGCAGCGGTGAAGCCGCGGACCACGAGGAGGTGGCCGTCGGTCACGTGGGTCGGGGCTCCGGGGAGACCGCCGGCCGGATAGGCGACGCTCGCGACGAGCGGGATGCCCGCGGCGATGAACGCCTCGGCCTCGCACAGGTCGTGCAGCCGGGTCACGAAGGCGTGGTCGGCCAGGCTCGCGGCCCACGCTGTGTTGAAGGGCCAGTTGCCGGTGCCGTCGTACGCCGGGTCGAACACCTCGCGCGCGGCGGCAGGGACGTCGGTGCCCGGTGGCAGCCTGCCGGCATGCGCCAGCACCATCGAGACCGACGTCGGCGAGCACCACCCCGCGCCGCCCGTGTCCTTCCAGGTCATCTGGCTCAGCCGCGGCACGTCGAGCACGGATTGCCCGCGGCCCGAAGGGACTGAGGCGGACGTGCGCACCTCACCGGCCGAGACGACGACGCCGAGCCCGAGCACGGTGGGGCCGGGGGTGCCGGGTCGCCGATAGAGGCGGAGGGCGAGGCTGTAGCAGTCAGCGCCGTCCCCGGGCCGCCAGACGTCGACGTGGGTCTCCGGGTCGTCGTCGAGGCTGGTGCGGTGCGCGGGATGCTCGCCCGACGACCATCGCCCGAGGACGTGGTTGTCGGCGGTCGGATGGTCCTGGCGTTCGCCGAGGGCGGCGATCTCGATCCAGCTGCCGGCCGGCGTGACGGCCGACCACGAGGCCACGAGCTCGGTGAAGCGGAACGGCGTCCTCACCAGCGCGGAGATCCAGGAGCCCCGCTCGTAGTCGTCGAGCTCGCCCGGCATCGGGTACGGCGTGCCGATGACGAGCGCGTCGTCGGCGACGGTGGCGCCGCGGGACACCCCGGTCTGCCAGTCGTCGGCGCCCGACCACGCGTCGTACCGGATCTGGCGGGTCACGGCTCGACGATAAGGGAGCGCCCTCTCGGCGGCGCTCGCTGCGGCCCGTCCGCTTCGACTG
>JAWWPM010000043.1:0-3069 GCA_033854915.1 Nocardioidaceae bacterium | reverse complement strand
CCCGAGTCGAGGACCGCGAGGCGGTCGCTCATCGTGAGCGCCTCCTCCTGGTCGTGGGTGACGTAGACGAATGTCGTCCCGACCTGCTTCTGCAAGGCGCGCAGCTCGAGCTGGAGCTGCTTGCGGAGCTTGGCGTCGAGGGCGCCCATCGGCTCGTCGAGCAGGAGCACCGTCGGCTCGAGGACCAGCGCCCGGGCCAGGGCGACGCGCTGCTGCTGGCCGCCGGAGAGCTGGTGCGGCTTGCGCTTGGCCAGCGCGTCCATCTGGACCAGCTCGAGGGCGGCGCCGACCCGGCGTCGTACGTCGTCCTTGGAGGCGCGCTGGTAGCGCAGCCCGAAGGCGACGTTGTCGGCGACGTCGAGGAACGGGAAGAGGGCGTAGGACTGGAAGACGGTGTTGACCGGCCGCTTGTGCGGCGAGACCTGGGACAGGTCCGCACCGTCGAGGATGATGTGTCCCTCGTCCGGCTCCTCGAAGCCGGCGATCATCCGCAGCGTCGTGGTCTTGCCGCAGCCCGAGGAGCCGAGCAGCGAGAAGAACTCGCCCTCGCCGATCTCGAGGTCGAGGCCGTCAACGGCCACGGCGTCGCCGAAGCGCTTCACCAGCCCGGTCAGCGAGAGCGCGCCGGCCATCAGGCGCGAGACCCGAGCAGCTCGTCGGCCAGATGGTCGCAGTTGGCGACGAAGCGGTCGACGTCGGCGTCGGTGTGCTGCACCGAGATCAGCCACTGCTCGACCTTGCCCCAGGGGGGCAGGAAGGCGCCGCGGTTGTGCTGCACCAGCCAGTGCGCGTGGCCGTAGCGGCCGTCGAGCTCGCGGAAGTCGCGGAAGTTGCGGATGCGCCGGGGCAAGAAGGACACGCAGCCCTTCGCGCCGGCGGTGACCACGCGCCACGGCGCATCGTGCCGGTCGATGACGTCCTGGAGGCCGTCGCGCATCCGGTCGCGGAGGTGGTCGAGGTGGGCGTAGGTCTCGGGCGTGAGCACCTCGGTGAGCATCGCCCGGGCGGCCGCCATGGCCAGCGGGTTGCCGTTGAAGGTGCCGACCTGTTCGTAGTCGCCACGCGCGATCAGCTCCATGACGGTGCTGCCGCCGATCGCCGCCGTCGAGACCCCGCCACCCATCGACTTGGCCACACAGACCAGGTCGGGAGTCACTCCCGAGAGCCGCGACACCCCGCCGGGCCCGACCGTGAGACCGGTCTTCACCTCGTCGAAGGTGAGGAGGGCGCCGTGGGCGTGGAGGAGATCCCTGAGTCCGGCCAGGTAGCCGTCGTCGGGGTGGATGATGCCGGCGTTCATCATGATCGGCTCGATGATCATGCCCGCGATCTCGCCGGGGTGGCGGGCGAGGGCGGCCTCGACCGCCGCGAGGTCGTTGAAGGGAACGACGGTGACCAGGCGGGTGAGGCCCTCGGTCAGCCCGGCGCCGGCCGGCAGGCCGTGCGGCGCGTCGTCGGGCCCCATGGCCGCGTCGTCCTCGGGGTAGATCGACACCATCACCGAGTCGTGGTGCCCGTGGTAGCAGCCCTCGACCTTGAGGATCCGCTCGCGACCGGTGGCGGCCCGCATCAGGTGGACGGCGTCCATGGTCGCCTCGGTGCCGGAGTTGCCGAACCGCCACAGGGGCTGCCCGAAGCGCTCGGCCAGGTTGTCGGCGACCACGATGGAGTCCTCGGTCGGCTGGGCGAAGTGGGTACCCCTGCCGACCCGGGCCCGGACCGCCTCGACGACCGCGGGGTGGGCGTGCCCGGCCAGGGACGCGCCGTACCCACCGTGGAAGTCGGAGTAGGCGTTGCCGTCCACGTCGTACACCTGGGAGCCGGCGCCGTGGCTGATCCAGACCGCGTGCGGCTCGGCGATCTGCCAGCTGGAGGTGGCGCCACCGGCCAGCGTGGTGGCCCGCTCGGACATCGCGGCACTGCCGGTCTGGCGGCCCAGGAAAGTGGCCGTCTCGGACTCGATCAGGGTGTCGAGACGGGTGGACAGCTCGGGTGCGATCTCGGTCGCGGTCATGGGACTCCTCGCCCGACTCGATTCATTGACTGATCGTTCAGTCTATGTGAGAGTTTCGGGAGGGAACAAGACGTGCTCCGAGCGAAGGGCGGCTCGATGTCAGCTGCTGGACCCGGCTTCAGGCGACGCACCGCGATCAAGGGAGCGCTGGCGGCCGGACTCTCAGGCCCGGCCCTGTCGGCCCTGCTCACCGCGTGCGGCACCAAGCACGCCAGCACGGCGGTACAGAAGATCCCGTCCCCGTCCGACCCGGTCACCTGGCCCGTCAGCAGTGCGAACCCGGCGATCGCCGCCGGGCAGCTGCCCAAGCGTGGGAGCACGCTGCGCATCTACAACTACGCGGACTACCTCTCGCCCCGGGTGATCAAGGACTTCGAGAAGAAGTACGGCGTGACCATCCGGCTGTCGACCTTCAACGACGCCGACGAGGCGCTGACCAAGGTGGCGGCGAAGGCGTTGAACTTCGACCTCTACTTCCCCAGCTACGACTCGCTGGGCAAGCTGATCCAGGCCGATCTCCTGCGTCCGCTGACCCCGGACTACCTGACGAACTACGACAACCTCTGGGACAGCCAGCAGGACCCTTGGTACGACCGCGGTGCGCGCTACACGGTCCCCTACACGGTGTACTCGACCGGGATCGGCTGGCGCACCGACCTGGCCTCGGGCGACATCGCCGGGATGCAGAACCCCTACGACGCGCTGTGGGACACGAGGTACGCGGGAAACATCGCGATCCTCGACGACTGGCACACCGCGATGTCGATGGTGCTGCTGCGCAACGGGATCGACGACATCAACTCGACGTCTGCGGCAGATC
The DNA here is from genome assembly GCA_033854915.1 of Nocardioidaceae bacterium. GTDB lineage: Bacteria > Actinomycetota > Actinomycetes > Propionibacteriales > Nocardioidaceae > Nocardioides. The sequence continues at coordinate 235 of JAWWPM010000043.1, read as the reverse complement.
TGGCCCTGATCCGCAAGCAGATCCTGGAGCTGCGTTCGACGATGCGTCCCAAGGTGACCATCTCGATGTACACCGACATGCCTGCGGGGCAGTACGGGCTCGCCCAGTTCTGGTCCGGTGACGCCATCAACATGCCCTACTACCTCCCCAAGAGCGTGTCGCCCGACGTGCTGCGCTACTGGTTCCCGCCGGACAGCAAGGGCGAGGTCGACAACGACCAGGTCGTGTGCCTTGC
>JAWWPM010000042.1:0-8111 GCA_033854915.1 Nocardioidaceae bacterium | reverse complement strand
CGGTCGAGCCGGCGCTGCACCACGTCGTACTCCTCATCGGCCGTGGGGTAGCCGAAGCTCACCCGCATCAGGAACCGGTCGAGCTGTGCCTCGGGGAGCGGGTAGGTGCCTTCGTACTCGATCGGGTTGGCGGTGGCGAGCACGTGGAACGGGTCGGGCAGGGGGAAGGTCTCCCCCTCGACGGTCACCTGGCGCTCCTGCATCGCCTCCAGCAGCGCCGACTGGGTCTTGGGCGGCGTGCGGTTGATCTCGTCGGCCAGCAGCAGCCCGGTGAACAGCGGCCCGCGACGGAACTCGAAGGTGCCCTCGCGCTGGTTGTAGAGGAACGAGCCGGTGACATCGGCGGGCAGCAGGTCGGGGGTGAACTGCACCCGCGAGAACTCCAGGCCCAGCACCTGCGCCAGTGACCGGGCGGCCAGGGTCTTGCCCAGCCCCGGGAAGTCCTCGAGGAGCACGTGGCCCTTGGCCAGCACCGCGGCCAGCACCAGGGTGAGGGGGATCCGCTTGCCGACCACGGCGCGCTCGACCTCGTTGAGAACGCGGCCGGCGAGCTCGGAGGCGTCCGGCACGCTCATCGCGCCCTGGGTGGATGACTCGGTCATGACGACAGCTCCTCGATACGTCGGATGCACTCCTCGAGCGTGGTCCGGCTCAGCTGCCTCGGCGGCGAGTCGATCACGTCGCACAGCGTAGGTCCGAGGCGCTCGTCGACACCCGGGTCGCCGCGCCGCAGACCCAGTCCGGCGAGCTGCAGGTCGACCAGGATCGCCAGCCGGCGCTGCAGGCCGGGCTCCACGGTGCGCGAGGTGAGGTGGTTCTCCAGCAACCGCACGTTGCGGCTCAGGCTGGCGTCCTGACCAGCGGGTACGACGGGTCGTGCGGTGACCACTTCCCATTCCGGCTCCGGGACCGAGGAGAAGTCCACCACCAGGCCCACGACGGCCACCCCCATGAACACCAGCAGGATCACCCGAGGCAGGTCGGGACGGGTGTGCTCGTAGAGCGAGGCCCCGATCACCGCCAGCACGACGACGGCCCCGAGGACGGCGCGCCCCACCCAACGGCGCGGCTTCACCTGCTCGCCCCGGCGTGGATCCCGATGGAGGCGTGGATGTCGCTGAGGGCCTCGACGGCGGCGCGGCGCTTGTCCTCGTTGATCTCGTGCTCGGAGAACCTCGCCTCACGGTAGAGCGCCGCGAGGCGGGCGACGGCCGGAGGGGCCGCAGCCACGGCGTCGAGCAGCCGCAGGGTGAACTCCGAGGAGGTCTCCCACAGCTTGCGGGCCAGCCCCACCCGCTCGGCCTGCTCCTCGAAGCGGTCCCACGCGGCCACGATCGCGTTGCGCGGCTCACCGCCCAGAAGCAGCTCGAGCTGATCGGCGGCGTCGCGGCGCATCTCGTCCATGAGCGGAGTGGGGTCGTCGAGCACGTCGAAGTCGATATCGTCGGGACGCGGCTCACGGTTGCGGCGCGCCGCGAGATCGTCGACCAGCCAGCGCACACCGCGGATCGCGAGCACCAGCAGCCAGCCGAACAAGGCCAGGCGCAGGACGGTCCCGATCAGGTCCGCGGCGGGGAGCGAGGAGCTCCCCTGCGGCAACCGCGTGGTGCTGTCCGGCCCGTGGTGCCCGTGGACCGGGGTCGTGATCGTGGGGTGCGGTGCATGGAAGATGTCGTCGTGGGGGGTCCCGTGGATCACTCCCGAGGGGCCGGACCTCGCCGCCATCACCACGACCAGCAGCATCAGGACCACCCCGGCGAGGCTGAACCCGAGTGCGAGTGCGCTCGCCCGGCGCGCGGACATGTGCGCAACCTAGCCGGAGATCGGTGCCCCGGACCGTCGACCTCGCGACACGATTGGGTAACGCAGCGCCACGTCGTACGCCGGTCCGGGAACACCGACGGGCCCGCCGCTCGAAGCGGGCGGGTCCGTCGGCGCCGGGGGTCGTGCTACAGAATCGGGTTGAAGGGCTCGGTGCCGTCGACCAGCGCAAGCCCCGAGATGCCGGAGTGCGCCTGCGCGAACGCCAGCTCCCTGGACAGGTCACCGATGTTGTTCGACAGCGGCAGCGGGGCCAGGCCGAGGGTCGAGAGCACGCCGATCGCCTTGCCGCCCGCGGTCATGAAGCCGGAGCCGGAGTCGCCCGGGATGCCGGGGCTCACCGTGTAGAGCGGGTGGCTCCAGCCGCCGTCGGCAGCGGAGTCACCGAGGCTGATCCCGGTGTGCGGGGACAACGGCGACGCCCCGGCCCGCAAACTGGAGTTGCCGTAGGTCCAGACCCGGTCACCGGCCGCGGTGCCGTCGGTGTCGATGCCGGTCGGGCCGCCCCAGAACGGCACGCTCGGGTTCACCTCGGACACGTCGCCGGCGTCGACCTTGACCAGCGCGAGGTCGTTGTAGGCACAGGTGTTGGCGTCGGAGGTGCCCAGCTGGTGCTCGGTGATCCACGAGCTGTAGGCCAGGGTTCCGTGCCCGACGATCGTGCCCTCGCTGGCGAGGTTGCCGTCGTTGGTGAAGTCCACCCGGGTGCCGAGCGGCACCGAGTCCGTCGAGCAGCCGTTGGTGTCGGTCGAGGAGCCGGTGCCCGCGCAGTGCGCCGCGTAGCCGAGGTACGTCGTACCGGCGGCGTCGGTGTAGACGAAGTTCGCCGTGCACTGGGCACCCGCGGTGTACATCATCGTGCCGGGGTGGATCGTGGCCGTCGCGGCCGGAGCCCAGGCCGAGGCCGGGCTGAGCGATGCGGAGCTCGCGTCGAGCAGCGGCAGGCCGAGCCCAGCGGCTGCCGCGGGCTGCGCGCCGATCAGGGCGGTGGCCAGCGCGGTCGCACCGAGTGCGGCCACCGTGGCAGTGAGTCGCCGTGCGGCGCGGGTGAAGGATGGGGTCATCTGGGCGGAGCCTCCCGATCTCGGGCGCCGGTCGGACCCGGCGCGCCTGGTCTTCGAGAGAGTTCAACGCTGCCGGGCCATCGGGGTTACGGCGTCCGGGTGAGGTCGCTCAGGACTCGGCAGTGACCGCCGTCAGCAGGGAGCCGTGGATCCGGCGGACCGCCTCGATGGCGCGCTCGCGGTGCTCCTCGGTGATCTCGTGCCGGGAGAAGCGGGCCTCGACGTACAGACCCTGGAGGCGGGCCACGGCATCCTGGTCGCGGGCCAGGACGCCCAGCACCCGGGTCGTGAACTCCGACGGTGTCTCCCACACCCGAGGCTCGAGCCCCACCTCGGTCGCCTGCTCCTCCAACCGGTTCCAGCAGGCCACGATCGCGTTGCGCGGCGACCCCGTGCGCAGCAGCTGCTCGCGCAGGTCGGAGCCCCGACGGATCACCTCGGCCGCCGCCACGGGATCCTCCAGCCAGTCCACCTCGACCTCGTCGGCCTCCACGACCGCGCGTCGGCGGCCGGGCAGGGAGATCTGCCGGAGCAGACCGAAGGCCGACAAGGCGGACAGCAGCACCAGACCGCAGGCGATCGCAGCGAGCCCGAGCAGGATGACGTGCACCCACCACGGGGTGGAGGCGGGTGGCCCGGGGCGCAGATGTCCCCCGTGCTGGTTCGGCGGCGCCGACGTCGTGGGGCTGGCGGGGTGGAAGACGCCGTCGTGACCCGTGCCGTGGATGATTCCCGAGGGTCCGGCCCGCGCCGCCAGGATGACGAAGAGCAGCACGATCACGACCCCCGCGAGTGCGCCGGCCGCAGCGGTCGCGCCTCGCCGAGCGGTGCTCATGCACGCACCGTAGCCCGGGGGCGCCGCCGGTGACCGCTTCGGCCGGAGATGATGTGCCGGTGCCGCCGTACTTCCCCTACCACGTGGGCCCGCCGCCGGCGGGCTCCGGCCTGGTCGTGCAGACCGTCCACGGCTCGCTCGGCCGGGTGCACGTCGCCGGTCCCCGCACCGCGGCGCCGGAGGTGCTGTTCCTGCACGGCGTGTCCCTCGACAGCTCGAGCTGGACGCCGTTGCTGCGGGCCGGCGGTTCTGTCGAGCTGCCCTGGGTCCTGGTCGACGTTCCGGGGTTCGGGCGGTCCGACCCGCTGCCCGGACCGACCACGCTGGACGCCCTGTGCGACGCGCTGGCGGAGGTGCTCCACGCCGTGGCCGACGGGCCGGTGCACGTGGTCGGGCACTCGATGGGTGGGTTCCTCGGCCTCCACCTGGCCGCCACCCGGCCCGACCTGGTCCGCACCCTGGCCACCCTGAACGGCTCCTACGTCACCATTCTCGACCTGGTCAACGCGCCGCTGGCCTCGGCGGTGCGCTATCCCGCGACCTGGCTGGCCTACCAGGGCATCCGGACCGCGGCCGGGCGCGGCGGCGGCGTGCAGGCCGCGGTCAGGGGCGCCGCCCGTAGCGGTCTGCTCCGCTGGGGGACGGCGGGGCTGGCCGCGCACCCCTCGCGCGTGCCTCGCTCCGCGCTGCTCGCCCTTGCCGACGGCGCCCGGCCCGCGTCGTTCCGACTGGCCGAGGCGACGGGGGTCGGCTACGACTGGCGGTCCACCTGGTCCCGCATCGAGGTGCCCGTGCTGGCGGGGTACGGCGTGCGCGACCGGTTGGTCACGCCCCGGGACGCCCGGGCGCTGCGCGAGGCAGTCCCGTCGGCGACCGAGGTGGTCGTGCCCGACTCGGCGCACCTGTCGCCGCTGGAGCAGCCCGACCGCTGGTTTGCCGAGCTGACCCGCCACTGGGCGGGTCGCTGACGCCCGACGCGGCCGGAGACACGACGCCGTTTCGGGAGTAGTGTCCCGGGCACTTCGCACCATTCGGGGACACCATGGCCGAGACCCGGGACGAGCCCGTCACCACCGACGAAGCGGCCGCCGGCCGCCCCTGGGTCGAGCTGCGCATCCACGGTGTCAGCGGCACACCGCCCGAGTCGATGCTCGAGAGCGCGCACGTCCGCCAGGTGGCGGGCGACGCCTGGGGCCGCTTCTTCCGGCCGGTGAACGGCGTGGGCGAGGAGCTGCAGGGGGTCCCTGGCCGGACCCTCGAGGGCTACCACTGGGGCAAGTACACCTCCGGCAGCGCGGTCAAGGGTCTGTGGTTGATCCTGATCCCGTTCGGCATGGTCAACGCCGCGGCGTTCATGCTCCCCGACCCCGGGACCGGCCGGCGCAACCGGTCCCTGCACACGGCGGCGCTGGCCCTGATCCGCGGGCTGGCGATCGGGCTGACGTGCACCTTCGCCCTCACGGCCGGCCTGATCCTGGTCGACCTGGTCGGCTTCTCCTGGGCCTCCGGCGTGGCCTGGCTGAGCGCGCTCGGCCTGCGCTGGACGGTGAGCCTGGGGCTGCTGGCCTCCGGGGGCGTCCTCCTGCTGCTCTTCGCGATGGGCAACCAGAACCGCGCCGCCGACTTCGACCCGCCACCGGCCGGCGCGATCGCCGACGTGCCGGACCCCAGCGGCATGAGCCGCCCGGAGTTCTTCACCGAGACCCAGGCGGCGCCGATCCTCGGCCGGCTCCACCTCGCGATGGGCTGGAGCGTCCTCGCGCTGCTCGGGACCATGGTCTGGAAGAGCATCGCCGACCAGGTGCCGGGCACCCCCCACGAGGACCTCCGGCTCGTGCTCCAGGTCGCCTCCATCGGGCTGGTCCTGCTGATCGCGGGCATCGTGGTGGCGCTGGGAGACCCGGAGCAGGCGATCAACGCCACCTCCGACCACTTCTACTTCCCGGCGCTCCCGATGGTCAGCAGGATCCTGATGGTGGTGTCCGGCGCGCTGCTGGTGGCGTGCTTCGTCCTGCTCACGACCACCCGACCCCGCCACGACATCGTGCTGCTGAACCCGAACGACGTGGACCGCTACACCAAGCTGCTGCCGACCGCATGCACGGTCGTGATGTTCCTGCTGCTCGTCGCGTGCGCTCTGCTGGGGCGCGGCACGCGGCCGTCGCTGGCCGGCACGCCGGCGTCGTTCCGCCGCTACGCCAGCGGCCTGGCTGCCTGGGCCACCGCCTCCGCGGGGCTGTTCGTCGGCGTCGGGTTCTGCGCCGCCTTCGACCTGGGGGTCGGCAAGCTCGTGGGGCGCGGCGCCCAGACCGACCTGATCTACCGGATCGCCTACGTCTGGGGGATCACCGCGGTGATCCTGGTCGTGGTCGCCCTCGTCGCCGGGGCCGTCCTGTTCCGGCACCGGCGGCGCTACGAGCCCCAGGTCGAGGTCGAGTACGCGCGGCTCACCTCACCGGGGCTGTGGCACGAGCCGCCGCCCGGCTATCTCACGTCCATCTCGCTGAGCCGGCTGCTGGCGAAGCTGAAGTGGTACGTCGCCTCGGTGGTCATCTTCTTCGCCGTCACGGGGACCGTGATGACGGTCGTCACCTGCCTGGAGATGTTCCACGTCTCGCTGCCCGGTGTCGTGGCGTGGATCAGCCAGGGCCGTGACGTGCAGCGGGTCTCCGGGCCCGACGTGATCGTGGCCGCCCAGTCGCGGTGGTTCGGCGTGCTCTACAACATCGGGACCTTCTCGCTCATCGGCGCGGCCGGTTACATGTTCGTGCTCGGCCGCCGGGCACTGCGCACCGAGAGCGCGCGCCGTGGCCTGAACGTGGTGTGGGACGTGATCTCGTTCTGGCCGCACTCCGTCCACCCGTTCGTGCCGCCGTCGTACGCACAGTTCGCGGTCCGCGACCTGCGCCGCCGGATCCGCCACCACCTGCTGCTGCCACCGGTCGTCCCGGCCCCGGGCGCCGAGGAGTCGGTCGCCGACACCGCGCCTCGCGTCGTCCTGTCGGCCCACAGCCAGGGCAGCCTGATCGCCTTCGCCACCCTGCTGTGGCTGAGCGAGACGGAGCGGTCCCGGGTGGCCCTGGTCACCTACGGCTCCCAGCTCCAGGTCGCCTTCCCCCGGGCCTTCCCGGCGTACGTCGACTTCCGGCTCCTCGGCCTGGTCAGGGCCCGCCTGAAGGATCGCTGGATCAACCTCTACCGCGAGACCGACCCGATCGCCGGGCCGGTCCTCTCCTGGGACCGCAGCCCGGTCCCGCCCGCCCCGGGCTCGCCCACGTCGCGCCGGATGGGTGCCGACGACGCGCAACCCGACCTCATCGAGGGATCTACCGGCCGCCGCGAGAGCGGGCCGGACTGGCGGGTGCTGGACCCGCCGCCCGTCGACCCCACGCTGCAGACGACCAGCGTGACGCACCTGAGCAAGCACTCGGGTTATCCCGCGTCGGCCGACTACCAGGCGGCGGTCGACGACCTGCTGTCGCGGCTGTGAGCCGAGTCGTCAGTACGTCGGCTGGCTGGGGTCGATCTGGTCGACCCAGGCCACCACGCCACCGCCCACGTGCACCGCGTCGGCGTACCCCGCACCCTTGACGATGGCCAGCGTCTCGGCCGACCGCACGCCGGTCTTGCAGTGCATGACGATCGGCTTGTCGCCACCCGTCAGCTCGGTCAGCCTCTCCAGCGCCGACCCGTTGAGGAAGTCGCCCTTGGGGATCAGCACCGCACCCGGGATGTGGTTGATCTCGGCCTCGTTGGGCTCGCGCACGTCGACCAGCACGAAGTCGCGCTCACCGTTCGCGCGCTCCTTGAGCATGTGCGAGAGCTGGACCACCGAGATCGTGGAGCCGACGGCGGCCTCGGAGGCCTCCTCGGAGACCGCGCCGCAGAAGGTGTCGTAGTCGATCAGGTCGGTCACGGTCGGGTGCTCGCCGCAGAGCGCGCAGTTGGGGTCCTTACGGACCTTCAGCTTGCGGTACTCCATCTCCAGGGCGTCGTAGATCATCAGCTGCCCGACCAGCGGCTCCCCGATGCCGGTCAGCAGCTTGATCGCCTCGTTGACCTGGATGGCACCGATGCTGGCGCAGAGCACACCGAGCACGCCGCCCTCGGCGCAGCTGGGGACCATGCCGGGCGGCGGGGGCTCGGGGTAGAGGCAGCGGTAGCAGGGCGCCCCACCGTCAGCGGGGTCGACCAGGGTCGGCGCGAACACCGACGCCTGGCCGTCGAAGCGGTAGATCGAGCCCCAGACGTAGGGGATCCCGAGGAAGTACGCCGCGTCGTTGACCATGTAGCGAGTCGCGAAGTTGTCGGTGCCGTCGACGATCAGGTCGTAGCCCTCGAAGACCGCCTTCACGTTGTCGTTGTCGAGCCGCTCCTCGTGCAGCACCACG
>JAWWPM010000041.1:0-5235 GCA_033854915.1 Nocardioidaceae bacterium | reverse complement strand
GACCGAGGGTGAGACCGAGGACCACGATGCCGAGGCCAACTGGACCGGCAACGGCTACACCGGTCGCTGGGCCATCCGGGAGTCGAGCGCCTGCCCGGGCGAGACCGTCATCCAGCTGCTGTCCCGGCAGGGCTGAGCGCGCGCCAGTCAGGTCACTGGCAGGCACTGCCTTCTCTACTGGGAGTGTGAGCAGCGCTCGATCGGCCGTGTCGTGGCCCTGAGCCGCCCGGCCTACGCGTCGGCGCAGGGCGCCTCCGTGCGCATCTCGCCGCGGGTCACCGTCGCCCGGTACGCAGCTCGCGCGGCCGCCCTGCTCTCGCGGCGCCTGCGCGGTGGGTCCGGCCTGGTCATCGGCGGCCGGGTCCTGCTCGCCGGAGGACCGCAGGTGGCGACCGCGCTGAGCGAGAGCCGCCGGATCACGCTGGTCAGCGGCACCAACGGCAAGACCACGACCACCGCGCTCACCGCCGCAGCGCTGGACGACGGCCGCGCGGTCGGCACCAACCGGGACGGCGCGAACACCTCGGCCGGTCTCGCGGGCACCCTGGCCACCACAGACGTGCAGCGGCTCGTGCTCGAGGTCGACGAGGGCTGGCTGCCCTGGGCGGTCACGGTGACCTCCCCGGCGAGCGTCGTGCTGACCAACCTGTCCCGCGACCAGCTCTCCCGTCACCACGAGGTCGGCGCCCTGGCCGCGACGTGGCGGCGGTGCCTGGCCGGCGTCCCGCTCGTGGTGGCCAACGTCGACGACCCCCACGTGGTCTGGCCGGCCCTGACCGCACGAGCCCAGGTGTGGGTCTCCGTGGGCGAGCGCTGGACGGCCGACTCGCTGGTCTGCCCGGCGTGCGGCGGCCACTGTCGCCGCGGGGACCGGCGCCAGGCTCGGCACTGGGCCTGCGACTCCTGCGGGCTGCACCGACCGCAGCCGGACTGGTGGCTGGACGGCACCACCCTGTGCGGACCCGGCGTGCGGCTGCCGATCGAGCTGGATCTGCCCGGCCGGTTCAACCTCGGCAACGCCGCGCTCGCGCTGGTCACGGCGCACGTGGCCGACGGCGTACCTCTCGAGGAGGCGGCCCGGCGGCTGACCACTGTCGGGTCGGTCGCGGGACGGTTCGAGCTGCTGCAGCGAGGCCCCCACACGCTCCGGGTGATGCTGGCCAAGAACCCTGCGGGCTGGTTGGAGATGCTCGACCTGCTGGCCTCCGACCGACACCCTGTCGTGCTGCTGTTCAACGCCGACGGCGTCGACGGCCGCGATCCCTCCTGGCTCTACGACGTGTCGTTCGCCGGACTCGCGGGGCGCGAGGTCGTCGTCCAGGGCCACCGCGCCGCCGACCTGCTGGTGCGCCTCGAGCTGGACGGCGTACCGGCCCGTCGGGTGCGCGGCCCGGTCAGCGCCGCGCTCGCCGGTCTGCCGCCGGGGCGGGTCGACGTCGTCGGCAACTACACGGCGTTCCGGCGCGCTCTCGGGGAGCTCCACCATGGCCGGTGATGTGTTCAGCCAGCTGACCGTCGTCCACGTCTACCCCGAGCTGCTCGGCACCTACGGGGACCGCGGCAACGCCCTCGCCCTGGTGCACCGGGCCGACGCGCGCGGCATCGCGAACCGCGTGGTCGAGGTCGGCATCGACGAACCGCTGCCCCGGCTCGGGGACATCTACGTGCTCGGTGGCGGCGAGGACTCCGCCCAGCTGCTCGCCGCGCGGTCGCTGTTCGCCGACGACCGGGCCGCGTCGGTGCTCGCCGGGGCGCCGTGCTTCGCGGTCTGCGCCGGGCTCCAGCTGCTGTCGCGCACCTTCCTGGACAGCGACGGACGCCCCACGTCCGGGCTCGGCCTGATCGACGTCGACTGCGAGCGCCTCACGGACCGAGCGGTCGGCGAGATCGTCGCCGAGCCGGTCGACCTGCCGGACGTGCCGACGCTGACCGGCTACGAGAACCACCGCGGCACCGCCCGGCTCGGCCGCGATGCCCGCCCCCTCGGCCGCCTGGTCGCCGGGGTCGGCAACGGCGACGAGCGCACCGAGGGCGCGCAGCAGGGCTCGGTGGTCGCGACCTATCTCCACGGCCCCGCACTGGTGCGCAACCCGGCGCTGGCCGACCTCCTCCTCACCCGGGCGCTCGGGCCGCTTCCGGAGTACGTCGACGAGCCGGTCGAGAGCCTGCGCGCCGAGCGCCTCGACGCCGCCGATCCGCGTCACCACCGCGCCCGCCGGGCCCTGCTGCGGCACTGAGTCCGCAGCCGTGACCCGGCGGCGTACCTCTCAGGGCAGCCGCGCGGCGACCACCCGGTCGAGCACCTCGAGCGGCAGTGAGCCGCTGTCGAGCACGGCCGAGTGGAACTTCTTGATGTCGAACGCCGCACCCTGCCGCTGTTCGGCCTCGGCCCGCATCCGCTGGATCTCGAGCCGGCCGATCATGTACGACGTGGCCTGGCCGGGGCTGCAGATGTAGCGGTCGACCTCGGGTCGGCACACCCCCTCGGTGAGCGGGCTGTTGGCGACCATGTAGTCGATCGCCTGCTGCCGGCTCCAGCCGAGCGCGTGCAGGCCGGTGTCGACGACGAGGCGGCAGGCCCGCATCGAGTCGGCGCTGTACATGCCCATCCGGTCGACGGCCGAGCTGTAGAGGCCCATCTCGTCGGAGAGCCGCTCGGTGTAGAGGCCCCAGCCCTCGGCGTACGCCGAGTTGTGGAGGTGCTTGCGGAAGTCCGGCATGGAGTCGGGGAGCTCGGCCGCGATGGCGAGCTGGAGGTGGTGGCCGGGCACCCCCTCGTGGAAGGCCATCGACTCCAGCTCGAAGCGCCCCCAGGTCTCGGGGTCGACGGTGTTGACGAAGAAGGTGCCGCCGCGCGACCCGTCGGTCGCCGGCGGGTAGTAGAAGGCCTTGGCGCCGACCTCGGTGCCCGAGACCGCGCAGGGTGCCTGCGGCACGACCTCGAACCAGTCACCCATCGCCGCCTCGGCGCGGGCCAGGGCGACGCGGGACTGCTCGACCAGCTCGTCGGCGTGCTCGAAGTGCAGCTTGGGGTCGGTGCGCATGGCCTCGAAGATCTGCTGGAGGTCGTCCGTGCCGACGACCTCGGGCCCGAGCGCGCGGTACTCGTCGGCGAGCTTGGCGACCTGGGCGAGCCCGATCTCGTGGATCTCCTGGGCGCTCTTCGAGGTGGTCGTGAAGTAGCGCAGCGTGCGGTCGTAGGCGTCCTCGCCGTCGGGCAGCCAGCTCAGACCGCACTGCTCCTCGGTGCGGGCGATCGGCAGGGCATGCTGGCGCAGCACGTCGCGGTAGGCGGCCAGACCCGGCCGCACCGAACGCTCCAGCGCCTCCAGCAGGTGGGCCCGGAACGCGTCGGCGTCGATGTTGTCGGGCACGGCCACGGCGGCCAGCATCGGGTCGCTCGCGGGCGCGACGGCCAGCGCGGCCTCGATCTGGGAGATCGTCTCGGAGACGGCGAACTCGGCCGCCACCCAGCCACGAGCCACGCCCTCGCGGACGCGCTCGGCGAGCTCCTGGAAGTAGGTGCCGATGCCGTCCAGCTTGGCCGGCATCACGTCCGCGACCTGCTCGTCGGGCACCGCGAGCATGCCCAGCACCAGCGCCAGCGTGGTCTGCGGGCCGTGCACCGGGTCGGCCGCGAGCTCGGTCAGGCGGGCCTCGACCAGGTCGGCGGTCGAGGTGGCCGAGGACGCGAGCACGCCGCGGGTCAGCCGCTCCTGCTCGTCGAGCGGGCCCTCGTCGAGGGCGTCGGCGCGGGAGGCGAAGTCGCGCAGGGTGGCGACGATCGAGTCGTCGGAGGCGCGCGAGCAGTGCTCGTAGCTGCCGACGTCGGTGTAGTCACCCAGCATGTGCCGCCAGGTCGGCTCGACGTCGAGCAGCGCCTTCCAGTAGTCGTCCGCCAGCTGTCGCAGTGAGTCGCTCAACGCATGGTCCTTCCGAGGCTTGGGTGGGTCGCGATCAACCTAGCCGCGCCGGTGGACGGTGCGCGTCACGATTTCGTCTCGCCGTACGACGAGGACGGCCGCGGGGGCAGCACCCGGCGGTGACGGAGAGCCCCGGGCTACGTGGCGCTGGGTCCGTGGCCGACGCCGGACAGTCCGAGCTTCGCGGCCGTCTCCTCGCGCATCTGCACCTTGCGGATCTTGCCGGTGACCGTCATCGGGAACTCGTCGACCACCAGCACGTAGCGCGGGATCTTGTAGTGCGCGAGCTTGCCGGTGGCGAAGGCCCGGACGGCGTCGGCGTCGAGCGGGTCCGCGCCGGAGCGCAGCTTGATCCAGGCGCACAGCTCCTCGCCGTACTTCTCGTCGGGGACGCCGATCACCTGCACGTCCTCGATGTCGGGGTGGGCGTAGAGGAACTCCTCGATCTCGCGTGGGTAGACGTTCTCCCCGCCCCGGATCACCATGTCCTTGATCCGGCCGACGATGTTGCAGTAGCCGTCCTCGCGCATCTCGGCGAGGTCGCCGGTGTGCATCCAGCCGTCGGCGTCGATCGCCTCGGCGGTCTTCTCCGGGTCGTCCCAGTAGCCCAGCATCACCGAGTAGCCGCGGGTGCAGAACTCCCCGGGCTGTCCGCGCTCGACGGTCTCGCCGGTGACCGGGTCGATGATCTTGATCTCGACGTGGGGGTGGACCCGCCCGATCGAGGCGGTACGGCGTTCGAGGTCGTCGTCGGCGCGGGTCTGGCAGGACACCGGGCTGGTCTCGGTCATCCCGTAGGCGATCGACGCGGCCTCCATGCTCATCTCGTTGACGCAGCGCTTCATCACCTCGACCGGGCAGATCGAGCCGGCCATGATGCCGGTGCGGAGGTCGGAGTGGGCCAGGTCGTGCTCGGCGAACGACGGGTGGTGCTGCATCGCGATGAACATCGTCGGCACGCCGTAGACCGCGGTGCACCGCTCCTGACTGATCGCGTCGAGGGTGATGCCGGGGTCGAAACCGGGAGCCGGGATCACCATCGTCGCGCCGTGGCTGGTGCAGCCGAGGTTGGCCATCACCATCCCGAAGCAGTGGTAGAAGGGCACCGGGATGCAGAGCCGGTCCTTCTCGGTGAAGTCGATCAGCTCGGTGGTGAAGTAGCCGTTGTTGAGGATGTTGCGGTGTGACAGGGTGGCGCCCTTGGGTCGGCCGGTGGTGCCCGACGTGTACTGGATGTTGATCGGGTCCTCGGGCCGCAGGGTCAGCATCCGCTCGTTCACCACGTCGGCGTCGACCTGCTGGCCGGCGGCGA
>JAWWPM010000040.1:0-3904 GCA_033854915.1 Nocardioidaceae bacterium | reverse complement strand
ATCTCGCGCCAGACGCCGCCGATCGCGATGCCGAACACGCCCTGTCCGCCCTGGAGGAGGTCGATGACCTCGTCGTCGCTGGTGCACTCGTAGACCGAGGCGCCGTCGCTCATCAGGGTGACGCGGGTCAGGTCGTCGGTGCCGCGGGCCCGCAGATGCTGGACGGCGGTGCGGATCTGCTGGAGCGAGATGCCCGCGTCGAGCAGCCGCTTGATCACCATGAGGATCAAGATGTCGCGGAAGGAGTAGAGCCGCTGCGAGCCGGAGCCGGTCGCGCCGCGCACCGTGGGCTCGACCAGGCCGGTGCGGGCCCAGTAGTCGAGCTGGCGATAGGTGATGCCCGCGGCGTTGCACGCCGTGGGGCCGCGGTAGCCGGTGTCGCTGGGCAGCGGAGACACGTCGTCGGTGAACAGCAGCCCCTGCTCCTCGGCGGCTTCGACCGCCTCGGCCTGTCCGGCCTTGTCGTCGGCGTGGTGCTGCTCGTTGTCGTTCACTACGGCCTCCATCGGCTTACCTCGCTACGCGTGACCCCTGGGGAACCGTGCGATCGCAGCGGCAACCACATCGGTGGAGTTACAACGAGGACAGTTCATGGTAAGCCTGAGGCTGAGGCCCGTCAAAGATAACGACGGCGTGTCGCAACCCTCAACCTCCTCTAGAGGGTCAGGGTGTATCTGCGCTCAGGTGGTCTCGAAGTCCTCCGGCGAGACCTGGTCGAGGAACTCGCGGAACTTCTCCACCTCGTCCTCCTGCTCGGCCGGCGCGTCGAGACCGGCCTCGTCGAGCACCTCGTCGGCGCACAGGATCTTGCTGCCCGTGCGCAGCGCCAGCGCGATCGAGTCCGAGGGACGGGCACTGACCTCGACCCCGGAGGCCAGCACCAGCGTGGCGAAGAACATGCCGTCCTTCACCTCGGTGATCCGGACCTCGGTGAGCTCGTTGCCGGTCGACTCCAGCACGTCCTTGAGCAGGTCGTGCGTCAACGGACGCGGGGGCACGACGCCCTGCTGGGCGAAGGCGATCGCGGTCGCCTCCACGGCGCCGATCCAGATCGGGAGGTAGCGCTGGCCCTCCACGTCGCGCAGCAGCACGATCGGAGAGTTCGACGGCATCTCCACCCGCACACCCAGGACATCCACCTCACGCATGCCGTCCACACTACCGCGCGGTCGGGAGCCGCTCCGTGGGTCGGACACCGGCCACGACACCAGCTCCGGAGCCGGGTCAGACGCTGCGAAGACCGGCCTTGACCAGGGTGGCGTGCAACCGCACCGAGAGCGCCGCGATCTCGCTCACGGTCTCCTGGGCGCGGGCCCGGGCCGAGGCGTCGCGGCCGCGCTTCTGCGGGGCGATGACCTGCTCGACCAGCCCCACCTCGCGGTCCGCGGAGGTCTTGAAGGCGCGCAGGTGCCGGGGCTCGAAGCCGAAGTCGGCGAGCTCGCGTGCGGTCGTCGCGATCACCAGGGCGTCGGTGTCGTAATGACCGGTGCCCGTGCGCGGCGTCACCAGGCCGTACTGCTCGAGCTGGGTGAGGAGGTCCTCGGAGACCTCGGCGATCTTGAGCAGCTCCTTGCGGGAGAGCCGCACGTTGTCGCGTCGCGCGAACGACTCGGCCGAGGGCAGGCCGTCGGCCGCAAGCGCGACGGTCGGGACGGTGGGGACCACCGGCTCGATCGGCGGCGGCTCGAGCCCGCGGTCGATCGCGTCGAGGTGCTCGCCGATCACTCGCAACGGGAGGTAGTGGTCTCGCTGCATGCGCAGCACATAGCGGAGCCGGTCGACGTCCTCGGCGGAGAACTTGCGATAGCCCGACGGAGTCCGCTCGGGCTTGACCAGCCCCTTGTCCTCGAGGAACCGGATCTTGGGGATGGTGACGCCGGGGAAGTCCGGGCGCAGCCGATCGAGCACCTCGCCGATGTTGAGCCGGACCCGGCCCGCCTTCGCGGCCCCCGCGCCAAGCTGCTCGGTCATGGGCCCTCGTGGCCCTGGAAGAAGACCAGGCGGTACTTCCCGATCTGCACCTCGTCGGTGTCCTTGAGCAGCACGGTGTCGATCCGGTCGCGGTTGACGTAGGTGCCGTTGAGGCTGCCGGCGTCGGCCACGGTGAAGGTGCCGCCCTCGCGGGTGAAGGTCGCGTGCCGTCGCGACACGGTGACGTCGTCGAGGAAGATCTCGCTGTCGGCGTGCCGACCCGCGGTGGTGACGTCCTTGTCGAGCAGGAACCGACTGCCTGCGCCGGGGCCACGCTGCACGACCAGCAGCGCCGAACCCTTGGGCAACGCGTCGACGGCGGCGGCGTCCACGGGGTTCAGCTGGCGGTCCGAGGAGATCTCGGCGCGCTCTCCCCCAGCGATGCTGATGGTGGCGGTCGAGTCGGTTGCGGGCTCGGTCACCAGACGGGTCCCGCAGTTCGAGCAGAAGCGCGCGCCCTCGGGATTCTCCCTGCCGCAGTTGGTGCAGAACGGCATCGGTGATGGTCTCCTGTTCGCTTCCGAACCCTCAGCACACGGCTGAGGGTGATGACTGGTGCGAACCTATCAGGCTGCTCCGAGCAGGGTCCCGACTTCCTCGGCGTGGCCGCGATCTGCACGACCTCGTGAGTCATGGCCCGCCCGGGCCCGGCCGGGTCACTCCGCAAGGGTGCCCTGGTAGGTCGCCGCGTCCATGAGACCGTCGAGCGCCTCGGGAGCGGTGGGGACCAGGTCGTAGAGCCAGCCGCCGCCGTACGGGTCGCTGTTCACCAGCTCGGGCGTCGCGTCGAGGCTCTCGTTCACTGCGACGACCTCGCCGTCGACCGGCGCGTAGACGTCGCTGACCGACTTGGTCGACTCCAGCTCGCCACACGCCGACCCGGCCACCACCGCGTCACCGACCGACGGCAGCGAGACGTAGACGATGTCGCCGAGGGCGTCCTGTGCGAAGTGGGTGATGCCCACCCGGACCGATCCCTCGGACTCGCCGGGACTGCGGACCCACTCGTGCTCCTGGGTGTACTTGAGGTCGTCGGGGTACACGGCTCTCCTTCGGTGCGGGCGGCCGCCGGTCGGCGGGCTCGTGGCTGATTATTCAGGTTGGGCGAACTGGGGCGTCGTCGGCTTGTGCACGGCGGTGATGTCGAGCGCCTTCTCGGGCTGTACGTCGACGGTCGCGCCGGCGCCCTCGAACTGCGAGATGGGTCCGTCGAACAGGCTGAGCGCACCCTGCAGGGTGTGCGGGTCACCGATCGCGTCGAGCACGTACGGCGAGGTGAGCAGCGTGCCGTCGACGAGCAGCCCACCCGGCGCCGTCTGCACCGAGCTCTGGGCGACGAGCCTGACCTTGCCGTTGATCTGCATGGCCTCCGCGCCCGCCGACCGCAGCTCCTCGATCGTGTCGAGCACCGAGTCGACGTCGACCGGACGCGGCCCCTCGGTCACCGTCACCCGGATGCCGGGGCCGGTGACCGGGACCCATCCGGCCAGGATGCTCAGCTCCTGCTCCTGCTTCTTGGCGGCGTCGAGCGCCGTGATCGCGCCCTGCTGCTTGGCCACCAGGTCGCGGCGGGTGGCCTCCAGCGAGTTGATCTGCTCCTGGGCGCGCTGCGAGGTGCCGGCCAGTGCGGAGAGGACGTCGACGAGGTCCTGCTCGCGGTAGCCGGCGTAGGTGTTGTCGGTGGTGTTGGTGCGCACCTGGGTGATCGCGGCGAAGCCGAGCACCGCGAGCAGGACGCCCACGACGGCCTGGCCGCGCGAGGGGCGGACCAGCGCCTGGCGCAGGCGCTGGCGTCCGATGTCGTCGGCTGAGTCGACCGGGCCACCGGCGATCGGCTGTTGGGCCGGCTCCTCGTCGGCGACCTTCTCGGCGTACTCCTCAGGCATGGAAGAGATACCGCCGGATCTGGGCGACGTTGGAGAAGATCCGGATG
>JAWWPM010000039.1:0-7026 GCA_033854915.1 Nocardioidaceae bacterium | reverse complement strand
GGCACGCCCACGGCGTTCGACCGGATGCTGGCCACTCGCTTCGGTCTGCACGCCATTGACGCGGTGAGCGATCACGACTTCGGCAAGATGGTGGCCCTCCGCGGCGCCGACATCGTGCGGGTGCCCCTGTTGGAAGGCACCGGTGAGCTCAAGCTGGTCAGCCCCGCGGAGTACGCCGAGGCCGAGGTCTTCTTCGGCTGAGCCGCCTCAGTCGATCCCGAACCACTCGAGCACGTCGGCGGTCAGGTCGTCGCGTGCGGCCAGCAGCTGGGGGGCCAGGCCGGGCTCGAGGGTGACGGCTCGGAACAGCAGGGACACGGTCACGTCGTGCGCGGGCCGACGTACGACGGTCAGGGCGTCGCCGGCCGCGAT
This sequence comes from Nocardioidaceae bacterium, assembly GCA_033854915.1. Taxonomy (GTDB): domain Bacteria; phylum Actinomycetota; class Actinomycetes; order Propionibacteriales; family Nocardioidaceae; genus Nocardioides. The sequence goes on along the minus strand of JAWWPM010000039.1, from coordinate 6,654 downwards.
CCGGCCCGGCGTGACCACCGACAGGTAGGCGCCGGGGCGGGCATCGGCTGTGAACGTCTTGAGCCATCCCTTCTCCCCGGTCCAGCCACGGAACGTGGCGCACGGGATGCGCGGTTCGGTGACCTGGAGCTCCACCTCGGCACCGACCCGCCACACCTCGCCGATGCGCGCCTCGGCGAGGTCGAGGCCGGCGGTGGTGAGGTTCTCCCCGAAGAAGCCGTCGGGCAGATCGCGCTCGAGCCGCTCGGCCCACCGGTCGAGGTCCTCACGGGCGAAGGCGTAGACCGCCTGGGTGTCGCCGCCGTGGTTCGCGGTGTCGCCGATGTAGTCGCCCACCAGCCCGGAGCCGAGGCCGCCCCGCTTCGGCCCGGGTGCCCGCACCTCGACCGGGCCGGCCACGGGCTGCTTGCCGATGCCGGTGAGCAGGCCGGTCTTCCACGGGTTGGGCTCCGCCTTGCCGACGTTGACGCCCCGGACGCGCGTCTCGTTCACGCCGGTCACGGGATCAGCGCGATCTTGCCCGTCGTGTGACCGGTCACGATCTGGCGGTGCGCCTGCGCCGCGTCGTCGAGGGGGTACGTCGCTGCCAGCACCACCCGCAGTCGTCCGTCGCCGGCGAGCCTGGCGAGCTCGGGTCGCGCCCCAGCTCGCAGCTCGTCGCCGGCGTCTGCTCCGGGGCCGCCGCCCAGCAGCCGGATGCCCTCCTGGGGGCCCCGGGTGAAGTTCGCGATCGACGCGATCCGCGCGCGGTCCACCAGAGCCAGTGAGACGTCCATCGCCTCGTCGCTGCCGACCAGGTCGAGGGCAGCGTCGACCCGGTCGGGAGCGAGGGCGCGGACCCGGTCCAGGAGGCCGTCGCCGTAGGTCACCGGCTCGACTCCGAGCTCGCGCAGCAGGTCGTGGTTGCGCTCCCCGGCGGTGGCGATGACCCGGGCGCCGCGCAGCCGGGCGAGCTGGACGGCGGACAACCCGACGCCGCCGGCACCGCCGTGCACCAGCACGGTGTCACCCCCGGCCACCGCCGTGGCCTCGAGGGTGTGGAACGCCGTCGCACCCGCCAGCAGCAGACCCCCCGCCTCGGGCCAGCCCAGACCGGCCGGCTTGCGGGTCAGGGTGCTGTCGGGGACCACCAGGTCGGCGGCGTAGGCGCCCCGGGTCCGGAACACGATCACCTCGTCGCCGACGGAGAGCGGTCCGGCGTCGTCGGCCGCGCCCTCCCCGACAGCCCGCACCACGCCCGCCGCCTCGTAGCCGAGCGGCAGCGGCAGGTCCGACGGGTTCCCGGCGCGGGCATAGGACTTCACGTCGGCGGGGTTCACACCACTGGCCCGCACCTCCACGTGGACCTCGTGCGGGCCCGGCTCGGCCAGGCTCACCTCTTCCACGGCGAGGGACTCGGGGCCACCGAAGGCAGCGGCCACGACGCGGTGGCTCGGGATGCTCATGTGCGGCCAACCACTTCCGCCGGCCGGACATTCCGTGGGCGCCGTCCGGATGACGTCGCCGGCGCAGGTGCGCCCGGGTGTACGCCGTACCCTTGCCGCGTGAGCATCCCCGACCTGGACGCGCTGCGCGCGCTGGGCCCCGCACAGCAGCCGACGTACCCCGACGCCGCGGCGGTCGACGCCGTGGTGGCGCGCCTGCGGAAGATGCCGCCGCTCGTCTTCGCCGGTGAGTGCGACGAGCTCAAGGCCAAGCTGGCCGACGTCGCGCACGGCAAGGCGTTCCTGCTCCAGGGCGGCGACTGCGCCGAGACCATCGAGGGCGCCACCGCCGACAACGTCCGCAACAAGCTGCGGGTGCTGCTGCAGATGGCGGTCGTACTGACGTACGCCGCTTCCGTGCCGGTGGTCAAGCTCGGTCGGCTCGCCGGGCAGTACGCCAAGCCCCGCTCCTCCGACCTCGAGACCCGAGCCGGGGTCACCCTGCCGGCCTACCGCGGCGACGCCGTCAACGGCTTCGACTTCACCGCCGAGTCACGGGTCCCCGACCCCCAGCGACTGATCGAGGCCTACCACTCCAGCGCCTCGACACTGAACCTCGTGCGCGCCTTCGTGACCGGCGGGTACGCCGACCTGCGCCAGGTCCACACCTGGAACACCGACTTCGTGGTCAGCTCGGCGGTCGGTCGGCGCTACGAGGCCCTGGCCGGCGAGATCGACCGGGCGATGAGCTTCATGGCCGCGATCGGGGCCGACCCCGACGAGTTCCACCGGGTCGACTTCCACACCTGCCACGAGGCGCTGCTGCTCGAGTACGAGCACGCGATGACGCGGATCGACAGCCGCACCGGCACGCCGTACGACGTGTCGGGGCACTTCGTGTGGATCGGCGAGCGCACCAACGCCCTCGACGGTGCCCACGCGGAGCTGCTCAGCCGCGTGCGCAACCCGATCGGGGTCAAGGTCGGGCCGCGCTCGACGCCCGACGACCTGATCGCCCTGGGCGCCAAGCTCAACCCCGACAACGAAGCGGGCCGGCTGACCTTCATCACCCGGATGGGCGCGGGTCGGATCCACGACGCGCTGCCGTCGCTGGTGGAGAAGGTCACCGCCGCCGGGCTCGACGTGGCCTGGGTCTGCGACCCGATGCACGGCAACACCTTCGAGGCGTCGTCGGGCTACAAGACCCGTCGTTTCGAGGACGTCATCGCCGAGGTGCAGGGCTTCTTCGACGTGCACCGCTCGCTGGGCACCTGGCCGGGTGGCGTCCACGTCGAGCTGACCGGCGACGACGTCACCGAGTGCGTCGGTGGTGGTGAGGAGGTGGCCGAGGTCGACCTCGGCTCGCGCTACGAGTCGGTCTGCGACCCGCGGCTGAACCGGGTGCAGTCCCTCGAGCTGGCGTTCCTCGTCGCCGAGATGCTGCGCAGCGCCTAGCCTGCACGCGTGGTCTCGACCGGCTCGACCGACGGCACCCTGCCGCCGGCCGTCGCCTGGCGGCGGATCGCGCCGCCCGTGCTCGCGGTCGTGGTCGTGCTCAGCGCCTTCTCGAGCGGCTACGGCTTCGACCGCGACGAGCTCTACTTCGCGATGCTCAAGCCCGCGTGGGGATACGTCGACCAACCGCCCCTCACGCCCCTGATCGCACACGGCCTCACCGCCCTGTACGGCGGGAGCCCCTGGCTGCTCCGGATGCCGGCCACCCTGTGTGCCGCATCCTGCCTCGTCGTCACGGCGCTGATCGCCCGGGAGCTGGGCGGGGGAGCCCGGGCGCAGGCGTGGACGGCGTGGGGGATGGCCACCACGTCGGCCGTCCTGCTCTTCGGGCACGTCTTCCTCACCTCCTCGATCGACCTCGTCGCGTGGGGCCTGGTCACGCTCCTCGTGCTGCGCGCGGAGCTGCGCGAGGAGCCGCGGTGGTGGCTCGCCGCCGGAGCGGTGGCGGGGCTGGCGACGTACAACAAGCTGCTGATCGTCCTGCTGCTCGCGGGGATCGCGCTGGGCTTCGTGCTCGTCGGCCCGCGGCGTCGCCTGCGTTCGCCGTACGTCTGGGGCGGGGCCGGCCTCACTGTGCTCCTGGGCCTGCCGAACGTGGTCTACCAGCTCACCCACGACCTCCCACAGCTCCGGATGGGCCGGGCCCTGTCGGAGAACAACGCGGGTGACGTGCGGGTCTCGATGTGGGTGCTGCTGCTGGTGCTGCTCGGACCACCGCTGGTGGTGATCTGGGTGGCGGGGCTCCGGGCGCTGTGGCGCGAACCGCGCCTCCGCTTCCTGGTCGTGGTCTTCGCGGTGGTGGTGCTCTTCACCTTCGCCTCGGGCGCCCAGCCGCACTACCCGGTCTTCATCCTCCCGGTGCCGTTCGCCGCCGGCGTCGTCGCGATGGAGCCGCATCTCGGGCGGGTCTGGGGTGGGCTCCTCGCGGTCAACGCCGCCGTCTCCCTCGTGCTCGGGCTCCCGATCGTTCCGGTGGGATCCCTCGGCGACACCCCGGTCCCGGACGTGAACCTGCTCGCCCAGGACTCCGTCGGCTGGCCGGCGTACGTCGACCAGGTGGCGCGCGTGTACGACGCCCTGCCGGACCGCGACCGCGCGGCGGTGCTCACCGCCAACTACGGCGAGGCCGGCGCCGTGGCTCACTTCCGGCCGGACGTGCCCGTCTACAGCGCCCAGAACGCGCTCTACGACCAGGCCCGCCCACCCGACGCGATCACCACGGTGGTGGTGGTCGGCGGGCAGTACCCGGAGGTGCGGCGGATGTTCGACAGCTGCCGGGTGCAGGCCCGGCTCGACAACGGGGTCGGCGTCGACAACGAGGAGCAGGGCCTCCCGGTGGCGGTGTGTCGGGGCCGCAAGGAGCGGTGGCCCGTGCTCTGGCCACGGCTCCACCACCTCGACTGACCGCGCCGCGCCGCGCTGGCTAGCGTGTGGGCGTGACCATCGACCTGCGCTCCGACACCTTGACCCGACCTACCCCGGAGATGCGGCGGGCGATGGCCGACGCCGAGGTCGGCGATGACGTGTTCGACGAGGACCCCACGGTGCACGCCCTGCAGGAGCGGGTGGCGGCGATGTTCGGGCACGAGGCGGCGCTGTTCACACCCACCGGCTCGATGGCCAACGTGCTGGCCGTCGCGTCGCTCGTGGCCCCGGGCCAGGAGGTGCTGTGCGAGGCGTCCGCCCACATCGCCCGCGCCGAGCTGGGGGCGCACGGGGCGATCACCGGGCTGACCATGCGCACCTGGCGGCACCCGCGCGGGCAGGTCGATCTCGACGCCATCTCCGACATGTTCGCCCCCGACATGGGGCCGTTCTTCGTGCGCACCGCGGCGGTCTCGGTCGAGAACACCCACAACTTCGCGGGCGGCGCGGTGCTCCCGATCGACGACCTCAGGGCCCTGCGCACCTGGGCCGACTCGGTCGGGATCGGGGTCCACCTCGACGGCGCCCGGCTCTGGAACGCCCACGTCGCGACCGGTGTCCCGCTCGCGGAGTACGGCGCGTGCGTCGACGTGCTGTCCGTGTGCCTGTCCAAGGGGCTCGGAGCCCCGGTCGGCTCGCTGATGGTCGGCTCGGCCGCCGCCATCGCGGAGGCCCGGGTGCGGCGCAAGCGGATGGGCGGCGGCATGCGGCAGATCGGCATCCTGGCGGCCGCCGGCCTCCACGCCCTCGACCACCACGTCGACCGGCTGGCCGACGACCACGCCCATGCCCGGCTCCTCGCCGAGGCGTGCGGCCTGGACCCCGACACGGTCGACAGCAACATCGTGGTCGTCCCGCGTGACGACGTGGCCGACTTCGTGGCCGGCGCCCGGGCCGGCGGCGTGCTGGTCTCGCCGGTCGGCCCCCGCGCCGTACGTCTGGTCACCCACCTCGACGTCGACCGCGAGCAGGTCGAGCGAGCGGCGGCCGTCCTCGCCCGGCTCTGACGCGACGTACGGCGGGGAGGGGCCCGCGTTCGGCCTGCGGAAGCGGTGGCGCAGGCACCGCCGAAGCCCCGTCAGCCGGGGCTGCCCACCAGCGACACCTCGCTGATTGCGGTGTCGTCGCGCGCGGCCCGCCCCGTGCCGGGGGGCGAGACGGAGGTGATCTTGAGCTGCACCGTCGACGTGGTGACCGGGTCGATCGCCTGCGACTGCATGGTCCGCGTGGTCGAGAACACCTGGCTCACCGTCGAGCCGTCGTCGAAGACCCAGTCGGCGGAGAGCACCCGCCGGTTGCCGGCGTACCAGTCGAAGGGCTGCCCGCCGGAGAACGCCGTCTTGGCATAGCCGTTGACCAGCCCGACCTCGGTCAGCTGGGTGGGCTGGTCGAGGCGGAACGTCAGGATCGTCCCGGTCGCATCGCCGGCCACCCGCCAGCAGGTGTCGGGGGCGCCGTCGACCAGGTTGGACGCGTCGTAGGTGACCGGGTTGCCGGCGAAGTCGACGCCGGCAGGAGCGTGCGCGGGCGCGATCGCGCGGGCCAGCCCGGCCACGTCGCTCGCCGGGCCGGCGGCGCTGGAGGACGCCGGGCTCGTGGGCGCGGTGGTGGGTGCGGTCGTGGTTGCGGGGGCGGTGCTCGGCGGCCGGGTGGTGTGGGTCTTCGGCGGCACGATCGGCGGGGTCGGCCCGGCCGACTGACCGCCCGACCCGCCGCGCAGCAGCAGGAAGGCGCCGAGCAGCACGATCACCAGCAGCACGGCCGCGGCACCGATCCACAGGCCCGGTCCGGGGCCACCGGCCACGGCGTGCGACGTCGGGGGCGCCAGCGGCACGGGGGCAGGCGTGGGTGTGGGCGCGGGCGTGGGTGCCAGCTCCGGCGCCGGCGCCAGCGGCGGGGGAGCGGCGTGAGTCGGTTGCTGGATGGGCGCGGGTGGGGGCGCGACCTCCCCGACGGCGGTGCCGCAGCGGGTGCAGAACCGCCCGCCGACGGGCGCGCCGCAGTTGGCGCAGTACGACCCGGAACCCTCCATGGGGCAGCACGCTAGGCGAAAGACGCCTCACACGGCGATATGGGTGACCGGTGGCTCGACGCGACGACGCGGCGCGAGCTCGACGATGAGCATCGCCGCGAGCACCATCAGGCCACCGATGACCATCCGGATCGTCGCACTCTCACCACCGAAAAGCACCGCGAAGAGCGCGGCGAAGACCGGCTCCATGCTCATGATGATCGCGGCGCGCGCCGGCGGCAGGTGTGCCTGTGCCCAGGTCTGGCCGATCATCGCCGC
>JAWWPM010000038.1:0-4379 GCA_033854915.1 Nocardioidaceae bacterium | reverse complement strand
GACCGGCTCGGAGGTGGACCCCGCCGCCGGGCCGTCCGAAGCCCTGAGCACACCGCGCGAGGACACCGTCTATCCCGACGTCGGGCAGCCCGGGGTCGACGTGCTGCACTACGACCTCGGCCTGTCGTGGGACGCGAAGCACGTGACCCTCACCGGCAACGAGACGCTCACGTTCCGCGCGTCCGCCACCGCGTCGTCGTTTCAGCTCGACCTCGCCCACCAGCTCGAGGTCTCGCAGGTGTGGCTGGACGGTCACACCGTGCCCTTCAGCCATCCGGCCAAGGACCTCGTGGTGCATGCTCCGGTGACTTCCGGCGACCACCACGTGCTGCAGCTGACCTACGCCGGCGTGCCCGAGCCGGTCGTCGCACCCACCGACCGGGCCGACTTCGACACCACCGGCTGGACCACCACCGACGACGGCAGCATCTGGACCATGCAGGAGCCCTACGGCGCCTACTCCTGGTACGCCGTCGACGACCAGCCCTCCGACAAGGCGTTCTACGACTTCACCATCGACGCCCCGAGCCCGATGGTCGGCGTCGCCAACGGAGCGCTGATGTCGCGGAAGACCGCCGGCGGCCGTACGGTCACCCACTGGCAGCTGCCAGAGCCCGCGGCGTCGTACCTCGTCACCATCGCGATCGGGCAGTACACGCGCACCTCGGACACCGGGCCGCACGGCCTGCCGATCACCTACTGGACCCCGACGGGGCTCGACAACCTGATCAAGGGCCTGCGCTACACACCGAAGGCGCTGGCCTACCTGGAGGGCAAGGTCGGTCGCTACCCCTTCCCGACGCTGGGGGTGCTGCTGGTGCCCTCGCAGAGCGCCATGGAGACCCAGTCGACGCTGACGCTCGGCATCGGCGACTACACGCTGTCGCGCGACGTGCTCGTGCACGAGCTGGCGCACCAGTGGTACGGCGACGAGGTCACGCCCGACGACTGGAGCGACCTGTGGATGAGCGAGGGGATGGCGACCTATCTCGCCGAGGCGAACTGGACCGCCGACCACGGCAACCAGTCGCGACAGCGCATCCTCACCCGATGGGCCTCCATCGCCGGGGAGATGCGGGGGCAGTACGGCCCGCCCGCGCACTACCGGCCCGGCACCTTCGGCGAGGGCAACGTCTACTACCTACCCGCGCTGATGTGGGACACGCTCCGGCAGCGGCTGGGCGACGCGACGTTCTGGAGGCTGCTCGCCGCCTGGCCACGCACCCACCGCTTCACCAGCCAGGACCGCGACTCCCTCGCTGCCTGGTGGAGCAAGAAGTCCGGTCAGGATCTCGAGCCCTTCTTCCAGCGCTGGCTGCTCGCGCCGCACGAGCCGGCGTACCACTACCGCTGAGGCTGGGTCAGAAGAGCAGCGCGCTGGCGGGATCCTCGAGGATGCCGGCGACGTCGGAGAGGAACCGCGAGCCCTTCTCACCGTCGATGTGGCGGTGGTCGAAGCTCAGCGCGAGGGTGGTCACCTGGCGCACCGCGATCTGGTCGACGTCGTCCACCCGCAGGACCCACGGCTGCGGCTTGATCGCGCCGATGCAGAGGATCGCGGACTCGCCGGGGTTGATGATCGGCGTGCCGGCGTCGACGCCGAAGACGCCGACGTTGGTGATCGTGAAGGTGCCTCCCGCCATCTCGGCCGGCTGCGTCTTCCCCTCGCGGGCCGTGGCGCTCAGGTCGCCCAGGGCCGTGGCCAGGTCGAGCAGCGAGAGCCGATCGGCGTCCTTGACGTTGGGTACGACGAGCCCGCGCGGCGTCGCGGCGGCGATGCCGAGGTTGACGTAGTGCTTGTAGACGACCTCCTGCGACTGGTCGTCCCACCAGGAGTTGATCTCGGGGGTCTGCCTCATCGCGAGCATCACCGCGCGCGAGAGCACCAGCAGCGGAGAGACCTTGACGTCGCGGAACTCGCGCCGCTTCTTCAGCCGCGCGACGAACTCCATGGTCCGCGTCGCGTCGATGGTGACCCACTCGGTGACGTGGGGGATCGAGAACGCGGAGCCGACCATGGCCTGGCCCATCATCTTGCGGACGCCCTTGATCGGCTCCCGCGTCTCGCGCTCCCCGGCCACCGGCGCAACGCGGGACGCGACTGCCTCGGCACCATCGCCGTTGGACGCGGCTTGCACGTCTTCGCGGGTGACCGCGCCGCCCGGCCCGGAGCCGGTGAGCGTGGAGATGTCCACGCCGAGGTCCTTGGCCAGCTTGCGCACCGGTGGCTTGGCCAGGGTGCGGGTCGCGGCCGGCGACACCGGCGCGGCCGACGTTGCGGGCACGGCGGGCTCGTCGGACTCCTCGACCACGTCGGGTGCGACGAGGCCGGGCTCGAAGGAGCCCTGGAGCTGCTGCTGGGCCGCCGCGGCCCCTGCCGAGGCAGGCACGGCGGCGTGCCGGGCACGGCGTACGGCGCTGCGGTCGGCCTTGTTGCGTCCCACCAGCGACTCGCCCTCGCCTCCACCGCTGGCGGCGGGGTTGGACAGGTCGATCTCCGCCGGCGGCGCCGGGGCCTGGCTCGGCTCGGTCGGCTCGCCCGGCAGGGTGTCGAGCGGGGCGTCGAGGGCGTCGCCGATCGCGATGATCGGGGTGCCGACCGGGACGGTCTCGCCCTCGGGCACCATCAGCTTCTGCACGACGCCGGCGTACGGCGACGGCAGCTCGACCAGCGACTTCGCGGTCTCGATCTCGACCACGATGTCGTTGATGGCGATCGTGTCGCCCTCCTTGACCTTCCAGGTCACGATCTCGGCCTCGGTGAGGCCCTCCCCGACGTCGGGCAGCTTGAACTCGGCCATGCGGGTTCTCCTCAGAAGTCGAGCGAGCGGTCGACGGCGTCCAGCACCCGGTCGAGGTCGGGCAGGAAGTCCTCCTCGATCCGCGAGGGCGGGTAGGGCGTGTCGAAGCCGCCGACGCGGAGCACCGGCGCCTCCAGGGAGTAGAAGCACTCCTCGGTGATCCGGGCGGAGAGCTCGGCCCCGAGACCCAGGTTGACGTGGGCCTCGTGGGTGACCACGGCCCGGCCGGTACGGCGTACGGAGTCGAGCACCGGCGCCATGTCGAGCGGCGACAGCGTGCGCAGGTCGATGACCTCCAGCGACTTGCCCTCTCCCGCGGCGGCTTCGGCGGCCTTGAGTGCGGTCTTCACGGTCGGTCCGTAGGCCAGCACCGTGCAGTCAGTGCCCTGGCGGACGACGCGCGAGGTGAACAGCGGGTCGGGCGTGACGGTGTCGTCGAGCTCGGCCTTGTCGGCGTGGTACTGCCGCTTGGGCTCCAGGAAGATCACCGGGTCGTCGCAGGCGATCGCCTGCTGGATCATCCAGTAGCCGTCGACCGGGTTGGAGCAGGCCACCACCTTGAGACCGGGGGTGTGCGCGAACTGCGCCTCGGGGGACTCGCTGTGGTGCTCGACCGCGCCGATGCCACCGCCGAACGGGATCCGGATGACCATCGGCAGCGGCGTCTTGCCCTGCGAGCGGAAGCACATCTTGGCGACCTGGCACACGATCTGGTCGTAGGCGGGGTACACGAAGCCGTCGAACTGGATCTCCACGACCGGCTTGTAGCCACGCAGGGCCATGCCGATCGCCGTACCGACGATGCCGGACTCGGCGAGCGGGCTGTCGATGACGCGGTCCTCGCCGAAGTCCTTCTGCAGGCCGTCGGTGATCCGGAAGACGCCACCGAGCTTGCCGACGTCCTCGCCCATGAGCAGGACCTTGGGGTCGTCCTCCATCGCCCGGCGCAGGCCCATGTTGAGGGCCTTGGCCAACGTCACCTTCTGCTTGGTCTCGCTCATGGCAGCACCTTCTGGTTCGCTCGCAGTTCGACCGCGACGTCGCGGTTGATGGTCGGGTGCAGACCGATGCGGTCTCTCGCGTCGTTCACCGTGCTCCCTCGAAGCTCTCGAGGTAGGCCGCGTAGCCCTCGCGCTGGACGCGGAGCTCCTCGGTCTCCTCGGCGTACACATGGTCGAACAGGCTCATCGGCTGCGGGTCGGGCATCGCCTTGCACCCCTCGCGCAACCGGTGGCCCAGGTCGTCGGCCTCGGCCGCGACGTCGTCGAAGAACTGCTGGTCGGCCAGCCCGTTGCGCTTGAGGTAGACCTGCACCCGCGCGATCGGGTCCTTGAGCTTCCAGCGCTCGACGTCGTCGGAGAGCCGGTAGCGGGTCGGGTCGTCGGTCGTGGTGTGCGCGCCCATGCGGTAGGTGTAGGCCTCGACCAGGGTCGGGCCCTGGCCCTCGCGCGCGCGCTGGAGCGCGGCCTGCGTGACGGCGTACGTCGCGAGCACGTCGTTGCCGTCGACCCGGATGCCGGGGAAGCCAAAGCCCAGAGCCCTTTGGTAGAGCGGGATCCTGGTCTGGCGCTCGATCGG
>JAWWPM010000037.1:0-3336 GCA_033854915.1 Nocardioidaceae bacterium | reverse complement strand
GCAGAGGACAAGCAGCACGCGGGTGCGTTCGTCGCCTCGCCGACCGCGCCCTGGGTCTGGGGAGACGAGGTCAAGGACCTGTCCTCGCCGTCCGGCGCCTATCACCTCGTCTGGGCGCGGGACGCCTACCAGTTCGGCACCGCGCTCTGGGCGATGGGCGACCACGCCGCCGCCCGGCGGATCGTCGACTGGTTGTTCACCGTGCAGCAGAAGCCGGACGGCTCGTTCCCGCAGAACTCCGACGTCACCGGCAAGCCGGTCTGGACCAACCTCCAGCTGGACGAGGTCGCGCTGCCGATCGTGCTGGCGCACCTGGTCGGACGCGACGGCCCCGCGACGTACGCGCACGTGAAGAAGGCGGCGAACTTCATCGCCCGGTACGTCGACCCCGACACCGGGAGGCACGCGCCGTTCACGCCGCAGGAGCGCTGGGAGAACCAGTCGGGATACTCCCCGAACTCGATCGCCGCCCAGATCGCCGGACTCGTCTGCGCCGCCGACCTGGCCCGCCGCAACGGCGACGACGCCTCCGCGAAGAAGTGGCTGACGCTCGCAGACCGGTGGAAGGCGAAGGTCAAGAAGTGGACGGTCACCACCAACGGGCCCTACAGCGACCACCCCTACTTCCTGCGCCTGACCAAGGACGGGCACCCCGACGCTGCAACGAAGTACGCCATCGGTGACGGTGGACCCAAGGCGGTCGACCAGCGCCGGGTCGTCGACCCGAGCTTCCTCGACCTCGTGCGCTACGGAATCCTGCGCCCTCACGACCGCGCGGTGCGGTCGTCGCTGCGAGTGATCGACCGCCAGCTCGGCATCCGTACGCCGAAGGGACCCTTCTGGCATCGCAGCAGCTTCGACGGGTACGGCGAGACGCGGTCCGGCGGCGAGTGGGTCATCACCGACTCCGGAACGCACCGCACGCTCGGACGGGCCTGGCCGCTGCTGACCGGGGAGCGCGGCGAGTACGCCGTCACGGCCGGCCAGGCTGCGGAGCGCTACCTGCGCGCCATGGCGGCCGCCACCAGCTCCTCCGGCATGCTGGCCGAGCAGGTATGGGACGGCCGGCCGCCGACCGGGCGGTCATGCTGCAGGCTCGGCGAGAACACCCGGTCGGCCACACCTCTGATCTGGTCGCACGCCCAGCTGATCCGGCTCGCCTGGACGATCCAACGAGGCACGCCGGTCGATCAGCAGGCCGTGGTGGCGCACCGCTACACGCGCTGACCCCGGGCGGGCACCGGCCTTGCCGGGCACCGAGCGGCGGATCCGCAGGTACACGCACGACCAGTGCGGCTACTCTCCCGAGGCGCGTCTGCGATGGCCGCCCTGCCTACGGCATGGCGCGCCTGGTCGCCGAAACTGTCGCGCTAGTCGAGCGGTACGGCGCGCCGGTCCATCTGGTCGGGCACGACTGGCGCCGCGAATGTCTGGGCGACGCCTGCGGCCCGCCCCGACCTGATGCACACGTCACCACCGTCTCGGTGCAGCACCCCGCCGCGGTCGCGAAGTCACTGGGTGACCAGCAGCCAGCCACTGCGTTCGTGGTACGTGCTGGTCATCCAACCGCCCGGTGTCGTCGAGGTGCTGGCCCACGCGGCCCCTCGGGGCTGTCGAGCCTCCTGCGGGGCGCAGGGCTCAGCGACGCCGAGGTCGCTGTCTCGGCGGGGCGCGGGCTGACGCGTGACCAGGTCAAGTCGCCCGACGAGCTCCGCTTCCTGGCCGGTGTCAGCCACTGGGTCCCGACCCAGGCCTCAGAAGCGCTCACCGCGACGATGCTGGCCCGCATCGACGCCACCCCCGACCGGTCCGGAGGCTCATCGAGGTGACAGACAAGCGATGGTCACACCCTTGTGGGGGTGACAGTCCTCCGGAGTCCGGAGATATCCTGCAACGGAATCCTCGGGAGTGGAACACGGAAGTCCCCGCCTGAGGACAGCGCCCCGCAGCTCACGCAGCCCGCGGGGCGCGACCACGCCCGGCCCTTGCCACACGGACCCGCAGGGCTCAGGCGGGTGGAAGACGGGCGGGCATGTACGGCGGGTGCACCACGACACCGTTCGGCCCGCAGTCCGACCCTGAGATCGTCCCGAGCGGCGACCCCGCGGACTCGCCGACCCAGCCGAACCCCGTCGTACCGCTCCGGACCGGAGACCGCACCCGAGCGGACGGTCCAGAGGTGGCTCGGTCGCTCGCACGCTAGTCCCGCTAGTCGCCTAGGGGTCGTTCACCTCGAGCGCCTCGTCGTGGATCGCCAGGCCCTCGTGCCACCGCGACGCGCTCGCCGAACGCGCGACGACCGCGTCGCAGATGAACACCAGCCCGGGGATCCAGCCGTCGCTGGGACCAGGATGCCGAGGTCTGGTAGCTCGCGTCCGGCCCCGGCGCGCGTCCGATGATCTCGGCGGAGATTCGTGATGCGGATGTGCACCCGATCAGCCATCTCGCTCCCAGGCTGCGAATTCGCGTGATTTGGGTAAGCAGTGCCCCGGCATCTTCATGAAGGATCGAGCTACAGGGGCAGTGGCCGATGGGGCTCACCGGCCAGGTGGCGTGAGGGACGCACGCACTACGTTCGGGGGGACGTCAGATGAGCACACGAGCAGAGGTACGTCGACCCTTGGTCGAGGTCACTGTTCCGGACTCCGTGGCAACGATGCCCGCGCCACTCGTCACGAACGCTAACGATGCGCCGGATGGTTGGGTCGCCTTTGTCCCGCAGCGGAGGCTGCTCGGTCTCCGTGCTGCGACCGTGGAGACGCTGATCCGACTCGGCTTCGACGTCGCCGCGCTCCTCGTGGTTGTGGCCCTCGTTCGTCCATTGGCATCGCTCGCGATCCCGTGGGCCCTGGTGGTGCTGGTCAGCTTCGCCGCTGCGGGACTGTACGGTCGTCGCCTCCGGTTGTCGGCCCTCGATGACATCCCGGCCATCCTGCTCGGCTCGGGCGTCGGGCTGGCGGCAATGTCCCTGGCCCACGGGCCGGTGATCCTCCGTGCGGCACTCGGTGCTGCTCTTGCCGCCTCCTTGGTCATCCTCGGCCGCGGATGCGCCTACCTGGTCCTCCGACATGGAAGGCGGAGTGGCGTACTCCGGCGCGACACGGTCCTCGTCGGGACGCGTACTCGGGCTGCCGAACTCGTCGGCAGGATCGAGGCGCACCCGGAGAGTGGGCTTCGTGTCCGTGGGGTGCTGGGCGCGCGCCAGCCCGGCCTTCCCGACCTCCCCATCTCGGGCAGCGTCGGCAAGCTGCCTGGCCTGATCCGTTCCGGGATCGTGGACACGGTCATCGTGGGTGACGCGTCTTCGAAGGAGGAGCGGCGGGTCATCGAGGCCAT
>JAWWPM010000036.1:0-2978 GCA_033854915.1 Nocardioidaceae bacterium | reverse complement strand
CTACCTGCACACCGGCATCGAGAAGAACATGGAGTACCGCTCCTGGGTCCAGGGCGTCACGTTCTGCACCCGCATGGACTACCTCGCGCCGTTCTTCAACGAGGCCGCCTACGTGCTCAGCGTCGAGCGCCTGCTCGGCATCGAGGACGACATCCCCGAGAAGGCGAACGTCATGCGGGTGCTCCTGATGGAGCTCAACCGCATCTCCTCCCACCTGGTCTGCATCGCCACGGGCGGCATGGAGATCGGCGCCCTGACCGTGATGACGATCGGCTTCCGCGAGCGCGAGCTGGTGCTCGACCTGTTCGAGCTGATCACCGGCCTGCGGATGAACCACGCGTTCATCCGCCCCGGCGGCGTCGCCCAGGACCTCCCGCCGGGTGCGCTCGACGAGATCCGCGGCTTCGTGGCGCTGATGAAGAAGCGCCTTCCCGAGTACGCCGACCTGTGCAACGCCAACCCGATCTTCAAGGGCCGCCTCGTCGACGTCGGCCACCTCGACCTGGCCGGCTGCCTGGCCCTGGGCCTGACCGGCCCGGTGCTGCGCTCGACCGGCTATCCGTGGGACCTCCGCAAGACCCAGCCCTACTGCGGCTACGAGACCTACGACTTCGACGTCCAGACCTGGGACACCGCCGACTCCTACGGCCGGTTCCGGATCCGGCTGGCCGAGATGTGGGAGTCGCTGAAGATCATCGAGCAGGCCGCCGACCGGCTGGCCAGGCTCGAGGGCGCACCGGTGATGGTCGCCGACAAGAAGATCGCCTGGCCCAGCCAGGTCGCGATCGGCAGCGACGGCATGGGCAACAGCCTCGACCACATCCGCCACATCATGGGCGAGTCGATGGAGGCGCTGATCCACCACTTCAAGCTGGTGACCGAGGGCTTCCGGGTCCCGCCCGGGCAGGCCTACGTCCCGATCGAGTCGCCACGCGGTGAGCTGGGGGCCCACGTCGTCTCCGACGGCGGCACCCGCCCCCTGCGCGCGCACTTCCGCGACCCGTCGTTCACCAACCTGCAGGCCACCAGCGTGATGTCCGAGGGCGGCATGGTCGCCGACGTGATCGTCGCGATCGCCAGCATCGACCCCGTGATGGGAGGTGTTGACCGATGACCCAGGTCTCGACCAGCTCGACCAACGAGGGCGGCGGCCTGGACGACGCGACGTACGACGAGCTCCGGCAGATCGCCGCGCGCTACCCGCAGGCGCGGTCCGGTCTGCTGCCGATGCTCCACCTCGTCCAGTCCGTCCAGGGCCGGATCACCCCCGAGGGGATCGAGGCCTGCGCCGACCTCCTCGACATCACCGCAGCCGAGGTGAGCGGCGTTGCGACGTTCTACACGATGTACAAACGCCGCCCGGTCGGCGACTTCCACGTCGGCGTCTGCACCAACACCCTGTGTGCGGTGATGGGCGGAGACGCGATCTTCGAGCGGCTCAAGGAGCACCTCGATCTCGGCAACGACGAGACCACGGAGCCCACCGAGGACGGTCGGAGCATCACCCTGGAGCACATCGAGTGCAACGCCGCCTGCGACTACGCGCCGGTGATGACGGTCAACTGGGAGTTCATGGACAACATGACGCCCCAGTCGGCCACCGAGCTCGTCGACGACCTGCGCGAGGGCAAGGAGATCCACTCCACGCGCGGGCCGCGCATCGTCACCTGGCGCGAGGCCGAGCGGGTGCTCGCCGGCTTCCCCGACGGGCTGGCCGACGACGGTCCCTCCGCCGGACCGGCCTCCCTGGTGGGTCTGGGCCTGGCCCGCGAGAACGACTGGACCGCCCCGCACCACGACGCGAGTGGTTCGACCGGCAGCACGGCCGACACCAAGACCGAAGCCGCGGAGCAGGCCGACACCGGCCGCGCCGAGGCCGAGACGACGGCCGAGGAGGGCCACGGTGCCTGACACCCTCACCCCGGTGCTGACCGACAACTGGGACCAGGACCGCTCATGGACCCTCGCCGCCTACGCGGACCGCGGCGGCTACGGCGCGCTCCGGACCGCGCTCCGCATGAGCCCGGACGACGTGATCACCGCGGTCAAGGACTCCGGGCTGCGCGGCCGTGGTGGCGCGGGCTTCCCCACGGGCATGAAGTGGAGCTTCATCCCGCAGGACAACCCCAAGCCGAAGTACCTCGTGGTCAACGCCGACGAGTCAGAGCCGGGCACCTGCAAGGACGTCCCGCTGATGATGGCGAGCCCCCACACGCTGATCGAGGGCGTGATCATCAGCAGCTACGCCATCCGGGCGAGCCACGCGTTCATCTACGTCCGCGGCGAGGTGCTGCACGTCGTACGCCGTCTCCAGCGCGCGATGCAGGAGGCCTACGACGCCGGACACCTCGGCCAGGACATCCACGGCTCGGGCTACAGCCTCGACCTGGTCATCCACGCCGGTGCCGGCGCCTACAACTGCGGCGAGGAGACCGCGCTCCTCGACTCGCTCGAGGGCCGGCGCGGACAACCCCGGCTGCGTCCGCCGTTCCCTGCGGTGGCCGGCCTCTACGCCAGCCCCACCGTGATCAACAACGTCGAGTCGATCGCCTCGGTGCCGAGCATCATCGGCAACGGTGCCGAATGGTTTGCCTCGATGGGCACCGAGAAGTCCAAGGGCTACGGCATCTTCAGCCTCTCCGGCCACGTGGCCAACCCGGGTCAGTACGAAGCGCCGCTCGGCATCACCCTGCGCACGCTGATCGACCTGGCCGGCGGCGTTCGACAGGGTCACGAGCTCAAGTTCTGGACCCCCGGCGGTTCCTCCACCCCGATCCTGACCGGTGAGCACCTCGACGTGCCGCTCGACTTCGAGGGTGTGGGCGCGGCGGGCTCGATGCTCGGCACCCGAGCGCTGCAGATCTTCGACGAGACGACCTGCGTCGTCCGCGCCGTGCTGCGCTGGACGGAGTTCTACAAGCACGAGTCGTGCGGCAAGTGCACGCCGTGCCGCGAGGGCACCTGGTGGCTGGTGCAGA
>JAWWPM010000035.1:0-21698 GCA_033854915.1 Nocardioidaceae bacterium | reverse complement strand
CATGTAGTGGGCGTTGCCGGACTTGGTGTTGTGGGTCCGGGCGCCGCCGAGCTCCTCCATCGTGACGTCCTCGCCGGTGACGGTCTTGATGACGTCGGGGCCGGTGATGAACATGTTCGAGGTGCCGTCGACCATGATCGTGAAGTCCGTGACTGCGGGGGAGTAGACGTGGCCTCCGGCGCAGGAGCCCATGATCAGGCTGATCTGCGGGATCACCCCGGAGGCGTGCACGTTGCGGCGGAAGATCTCGCCGTAGAGGCCGAGGCTGACCACGCCCTCCTGGATGCGGGCGCCGGCACCCTCGTTGATCCCGATGATCGGGCAGCCGGTCTTCATGGCGAGGTCCATCACCTTGGTGATCTTCTCGCCGTACACCTCGCCCAGGGAGCCGCCGAAGATCGTGAAGTCCTGGCTGAACACGCAGGCCTGCCGGCCGTCGATGGTGCCG
This sequence comes from Nocardioidaceae bacterium, assembly GCA_033854915.1. Taxonomy (GTDB): domain Bacteria; phylum Actinomycetota; class Actinomycetes; order Propionibacteriales; family Nocardioidaceae; genus Nocardioides. Next base: position 21,250 of record JAWWPM010000035.1, on the reverse strand, counting down.
TAGCCGGTGATCACACCGTCGCCGTAGGGCCGACGCTTCTCCAGCCCGAACGCCGTCGAGCGGTGCCGGGCCAGCTCGTCGAGCTCCACGAAGGAGCCCTCGTCGAAGAGCAGCTCGATGCGCTGGCGGGCCGTCTTGCGGCCCTTCGCGTGCTGCTTCTCGATGGCCTTCTCGGAGCCCGCGTGCACCGCCGCATCGAGCCGGCGCTCGAGGTCCTCGAGCTTCCCGGCGGTGGTGTGGATGTCGATGTCGGTCGGCACGTCGGTGCCCTCGCCGGGCTTGGTGGTCGGCTGGGTTGTGGGTTGGGCGCTCACGTCTGGTGGCCTCCTCGCGTCTGCCGGGACAATCTAGTGCCATGGACTCCTCCCGCACCGCCCGGTCACCGCTCGACGAGGCCGCCCTCCGGGCCGTCGCCGGCCCCCAGTGGACGGTGCGGCTGCACGCCGAGGCCGGCTCCACCAACGCCCTCGCCGCGGCCGAGCCCGCACCCGACCTGGTCGTGGTCGCCGACCACCAGCAGGCCGGCCGGGGCCGGCTCGACCGCGAGTGGGTGACCCCACCGGGGGCGGCGCTCACCTTCTCAGCCGTCCTCGACCCGGGCGTCGACCTCGAGTGGTGGCCCGCCGTCCCGCTGGTCACGGGGTACGCCGTGGCGCGCGCGCTCGGTGGGTACGCGCAGGTGAAGTGGCCCAACGACGTCCTCGTGGACGGCCAGAAGGTCTGCGGCATCCTCGTGGAACGCGTGGCCTCCCCACCGTCGAGCCAGGCGCTGGCGGTGATCGGGATCGGGATCAACGTCGACCAGTCCGCCGACGAGCTGCCCGTGCCGACCGCGACGTCGTTGACCCTGGCCGGGCATCCCGTCGACCGGACCGCCCTGTTCGGTGACGTCCTGGCCTCCCTGCGGGCCTCGCTGCGGCACTTCGCCGGGCATCCGGACCTCTTCATGAACCAGTATCGCGACCGCAGCGCCACGCTGGGACAGGACGTGCGGGTCGACCTGCCGGGCGACCGGAGCGTCGAGGGCAGGGTCGCCGGTTTCGACGACCACGGCCGGCTGCTGCTCCAGACCGAGGGTGAGACGCTCACGCTGAGCGCGGGCGATGTCGTTCACCTGCGCCCCGCGGGGTGAGAGACTCTCGCCCGTGGCCATCTCTCCCAAGCTGTTGACCGACGGCGAGTCCGTCGTCGTCGACACGCGTACCCATCCCAAGGCGCTGATCCTCCCGGTCCTGGTGCTGCTGGTGACCCTCGCCGTGGCGATCTTCCTCGACAAGCACATCGGCAACGGCGTGGTCAGCCTGATCGTGTGGATCCTGGCGCTCGTCGTGGTGCTGTGGTTCACCGTGCGGCCGTTCCTGGACTGGCTCACCTCGACCTACACCGTCACCACCAAGCGGCTGATCACCCGCGAGGGAGTGCTGGCACGCCGGGGCCACGACATCCCGCTGCACCGGATCAGTGACGTCGCCTACGACATGGGCATCCTCGACCGGATGCTCGGCTGCGGCACCCTCGTGATCAGCGACGCCAGCACCCACGGCTCGGTGCGGCTGCACGACATCCCTCACGTCGAGAGCGTCCAGCGCCGCCTGACCGAGCTGCTCGACGGAGGCGCGCCCGCCGCCGACCCAAGGACCGATGACGGAGCCTGACGCCTCCGTCCCGGCTCCCGTCGGATCCGCCGCTGACGGCGGGGAACCGAGCCCGGGACACCAGCTCGAGCGCGCCATCCTCGGCGAGGAGATCACCTACAACGCCCTCGAGGTGGCCGCCGAGACCGGCGCGTCGATCGAGCAGGCGCGCCGCCTGTGGCGTGCCCTCGGCTTTCCCGACCACGGCGTCGACCGGGCGTTCACCCAGGCCGACGCCGACGCCGTCTCGACCCTGCTGCGGCTGGTCGACGAGGACGTCATCGACTTCGACATGGCGGTCAACCTGACCCGGGCGGTGGGCCAGACCATGGCCCGGCTGGCAGACTGGGAGGTCGGCACCCTGGTGCACCGGGTCCAGGAGCTCGAGTCGGGTGACGACGCGACCGGCTCCCGCGCGACCGCGGCCCTGCAGATGGTGGAGCAGCTCAACCAGCCCTTCGAGGAGCTGCTGGTCTACGTCTGGCGCCGCCACCTGGCGGCGGCGGTCGGCCGGATCGAGACGCTCGGTGCCAACGAGGAGGACCTCCACACCACCCAGGTGACCGTGGGGTTCGCCGACATCGTGGCCTTCACCGCGCTCAGCAACGAGCTCGACCACGACCGTCTCGGCGACCTCGTGGAGGTCTTCGAGTCGCGCTGCGCCGACGTCGTCGCCGGACAGCGCGGACGGGTGATCAAGAGCATCGGCGACGCCGTGCTGTTCGTGAACGAGGACCCGATCCGCGCCTATGACACCGCCGAGGGGATCATCGCCGTGATCGGCCGCGACCCGCGGATGCCCGACGTCCGGGTCGGGCTCGCCTCCGGATCGGTCGCGATGCGCCTCGGAGACGTCTTCGGGCCGCCCGTCAACATGGCCGCCCGGCTCACCGCGGTCGCGCGGCGCAACCGCGTGATCGTCGACCGGGCCACCGCGGACCTGCTGCCCGACGACCAGTTCGAGGCGCGCCCGCTGCCCGCCAGGCCGGTCCGGGGCTTCGGACTGGTCGAACCCGTGGCCGTCAGACGTCATTGACCCCTGGGGGAGATTTTACCTTCGGAACCATGCGAGTTACGCCGTTTCCCGGCGCGAAGGGGTGTTGGGTACCTATTTTCAGTGTGTGCTCAAGGTCCAGGACGTCACCGTCGACCCCGTTACGCGACGGGTATGGCGCGATGATCGCGAGATCGTCTTCTCGCGCAAGGAGTTCGACCTGCTCCACCACCTGATGGAGCGTGCCGGTGACGTCGTCTCGCGCGACGAGCTGATGCTCACCGTCTGGAACACCAACTTCTGGACCTCGTCGAAGACGATCGACGTCCACCTGGGCTGGGTCCGCCGCAAGCTCGGTGACGACCCCAGCTCGCCGACCCTGATCACCACGGTGCGTGGCGCCGGGCTCCGCTTCGAGGCCAACGCACCGGCGTACGGCGTGACCATGCCCGCGCAAGCGGCCGCGGTCTGAGGCCCTGCTCTGAGCTGAGGCGCCAGCCCCTACGCTGTCCCGGGTGAGCCCCGGGTCCGAGACTGCGCCCACGGTCGCCGTCATCGGCGGTGGCCAGCTCGCCCGGATGCTCGCCGAGCCGGCTGCTGCGATGGGCATCCCGCTGCGGCTCCTGGCCGAGGCGCCGGGCGTCTCCGCCAGCCAGGTCATCCCCGACCACGTCGTGGGTGACTACACCGACCTGCCGACCCTGCGCGGGGTCGTCGAAAGCTGCCGGGTGGTCACCTTCGACCACGAGCACGTCCCGACCGACCACCTGCACGCCCTCGCGGCCGACGGGATCGCCGTACGTCCCGGGCCGGAGGCGCTGGTCCACGCCCAGGACAAGCTGGTGATGCGGGCGGCGGTCGACCGGCTCGGGATCCCCCAGCCCCGGCACCGCGCCGTCGCCTCCGCCGAGGACGTCGTCGCGTTCGGGCTCCCGTGCGTGCTCAAGACCGCGCGCGGCGGCTACGACGGCAAGGGGGTGTGGTTCGTCGACACGCCGGAGGACTGCGGGCCGGCGTTCACGACCGCCGCGCAGACCGGCGTGCGGATCCTGGCCGAGGAGCGGGTGGCCTTCGACCGGGAGCTCTCGGCGCTGGTCGCCCGGAGCCCGAGTGGCCAGGCCGCGGCGTACCCCGTCGTGGAGTCCACCCAGCGCGACGGGATCTGCGCCGAGGTGGTGGCCCCCGCGCCCGGGCTGGACCCCGCGCACGCGGCCCAGGCCCAGGAGCTGGCGCTGCGGATCGCCCGCGACCTCGACGTCACCGGCATCCTGGCCGTCGAGCTCTTCGAGACCGCGGACGGCGTACTGGTCAACGAGCTGGCGATGCGGCCCCACAACACCGGGCACTGGACCCAGGACGGCGCGGTGACCTCGCAGTTCGAGAACCACCTGCGGGCCGTCCTCGACCTGCCCCTCGGCTCACCGGTCGCGCGGGCGCCGTGGACGGTGATGGTCAACATCCTCGGCGGCCCCAGCGACTCCGGTGGCCGCCTGTACGACGGCTATCCGCACGCCCTGGCCCGCGACCCGCGACTGCGCGTGCACCTCTACGGCAAGGAGCCGCGGCCCGGTCGCAAGGTCGGGCACGTGAACGCCTACGGCGACGACCTGCAAGATTGTCTGGAGCGCGCCCGCCATGCGGCCGCGTGGTTCGCCGGAGACCTGGGAGACGAGAGTGAGTGACCATGACTGAAGCAGCCCGCGTCGGCATCGTGATGGGCTCCGACTCCGACTGGCCGGTGATGGAGGCCGCGGCCGAGGCGCTCAAGGAGTTCGACGTCGTCTACGAGGCCGACGTCGTCTCCGCGCACCGGATGCCCGACGAGATGCTCGCCTACGGCCGCTCGGCGGCCGAGCGGGGGCTCTCGGTGATCATCGCCGGCGCCGGCGGGGCGGCCCACCTGCCTGGCATGCTGGCCGCGGTCACCGCGCTGCCGGTGATCGGCGTCCCGGTGCCCCTCAAGCACCTCGACGGCATGGACTCCCTGCTCTCGATCGTGCAGATGCCGGCCGGCGTACCGGTCGCCACGGTCGGTGTCGGCAGCGCCCGCAACGCGGGGTTGCTCGCCGTACGCATCCTGGCGTCCTCCGATGCCGACCTGCGGCAGCGGATGCTCGACTTCCAGGCCGACCTGCGCACGACGGCCACGGAGAAGGGCAAGAAGGTCCGCTCCTCGGCGGGCAGCCGCAAGCTCGGCTTCTGAGGGCCGCGTGGGCAGAGAAGCGCCCAGAGCGTGATCTCATCGATGGGGTGGTTTCTCGGCGAGGGACCGCTGGCGAAGAGGAAGTCCGTGAACGTCAGAGGGTCATCTGGCGATGACAACGATGGGCCGGTAGATGGACAACAACATCCCCTTGGGGGACAGCGAGCTGCAGACGATCACGCTCGAGTCGAACGCCGCAGCGGTGAACTACCACGCGTGGCTGTGCTCGATGGCCCTGCCGTATCTGGGCCCGGACCCGCTGGAGCTGGGGAGCGGCCTCGGGGACTACGCGCAGACGTGGCTTGACGGGGGGCTGGGGCAGATCGCCATCTCGGAGGTCGAGCCCCAGCGCCGTCAGCTGTTGCAGAGCCGGTTCCAGGACGACCCACGCGTTCGCCTGGTCAGCGTCGACCTCTCCCGAGAGGAGCCCGCGGAGTACAGCAGCGTGGTGTCCTTCAACGTGATGGAGCACGTTCCCGATGACAAACTGGCCTTTCGGGCAGCGCACGCTCTGCTCAGGAGTGGCGGCTACCTGGTGACCTTCGCGCCGGCGTTCCCCTTTGCGATGTCGAAGTTCGATCGATCAGTCGGGCATGTGCGCCGGTACACAGTGGACTCGATTCGTGCAGGTTATGTCGCGGCTGGCTTCCAGATCGAGGAGGCGAGGTACTACAACGCTCCGGGACTGTTGGCGTGGTTCGTGGGAATGCGACTGCTGGGCCTGACGCCCAAGGCGAGCGCGACTCTCTCCGTCTGGGACGAGCACGTGGTGCCCCGTGCGCGTTCGTGGGAGTCCCGACACACGATGCCGTTCGGCCAGTCGGTCCTGTGTGTTGGACGCAAGATCTGACGTGACTCGCGAACGACGCGCACCATCTCGCAGGGCGCCGCTACGGAGCGGCACCGCGTGGCTGCGACGACGTCGGTGACAGGGCCGCTCTCGCGCGTTGCCAGGCGCGGGTGGCCATGCCCACCGTCAGCACCAGGCTGAGCGAGAGCACCGGAAGCCCGTATCGGGAGTTGCCGTCACCGAGCAGGAGCGCCACCGGAAGGCAGGGAGCCATCGTGATCGCCAGCACCAACGCATAGAGCCGCACGGGTGAGGCCGCAGAGCACGCCCACGCGAGGGCGATGACGCCGACCAGGACCTGAAGGATCCCGATCGTCGAGAGCGGTTCCCCCAGGGACTGGGGCAGGTGGGGCCCCAGTGGAGAACCGCAGATCAGGTTCGTCGCCGGCATCGACCTCAGGTCGGCAAGGCTCCCCGCTGCGCAGGTCTGTTGACCGATGTAGGGGGCGAGCCCGATGGAGATGTTCGAGTAGGAAAGGACGTTGAAATGCGCCGAGTCGTAGAAGTCGGGCGCCAGTCCGAACGTCGCCAGGAACGCCTGGATTCGTAGCGGCCAGTCCACTGCATGTGGCCTGTCGAGGACCGCGGTGCCCCCCAGGCCGAACGCCTGCCCGTTGGCCAGTCGGATCGCCATCCACGTCGTGAGGGCCAGCGCACCTGAGCCCCACACGGCCACGAAGGGCGGCCAGGTGAAGCGCAGTCGCAGCACGGAGGGTGCGAAGGGCAGCAGTGCCACGGGCACCAGGAAGACGCTCGAGAGGAGGATCGCGAACGTCGCAGCGGCGCCGGAAACGACCAGGATGCGCCGGTCGATCGGTGCCGTGGCGAGTCGCACGGCACAGAAGGCCAGTGAGCCCGCCGTGAAGACCATGAGGGGCTGCTGCAGGATCGCCCCCGAGTATCCGGTGACCAGGAGGCAGGTCAAGGCGTAGTAGGTCGCCGGCTCCTCGCGGTCGAGGAGTCCCATGCCCCGTGCGGCAGCAGCGAACAGCCAGAAACCGGAGGCGAGGGCCATGCCCTGGATCATGGGTATGGCGTGCAGGGAGATGGTGGGCGGAAGCTCGAGCAGCACCCGCAGGAACACCGGATAGAGCGGCTCACGCAGCCAGGAGTAGTCACGGGAGAAGCCGGTCGAGTACAGGCTCATGGCTGAGCTGATGTATCCGATCGAGTCCGAGTAGACGCGGACAGGTGTCAGCACCCCCACGATCGCCCCGGCGAGCAGGACCCGCCCATAACCCCAGCCGTGTCGCTGCGAGATCACGTATGCATGTCCTTCGACTCGTCTGCCACGCTCGGGATGGGCGAGGCCCTCGTGGGTAGCTGGATGAAGCCCAGCAGGAGTGAGTAGGTGAACACGATTCCGCCCGTGGTGAGGAGGAGCGTCGCCAGACTGATGGTCCGCAGCAACGCGTCCCCTGCCAAGGGCCCGAAGCCCTTGGAGTACCAGGCCGCGGTCGCACTGATTCCCCAGAACAGGCCCAGGGCCACCGACAGCCCTCCCACCAACGCGCCCACCTCAGCCGTTGGGAAGTCGCCCAGCAGGGGTTTCAGGTAGCGCTGCTCTTCGAATGATCCGTCCAGGGTGCCCAGCGCGCGCGCCACGACACCGGTCAGGACGAAGAGGAGTCCCAGGCAGATTCCTGCCTGGGCGAAGAACATCGTGTGCACGTCGAGCGTCGTGCCTCCGATCTTCCAAGGCCCGAGCAACAGCCGGAGGTACAGCAGACCAGCCGCCGCGAGCATCGACCCTCCGGGAATGACGAAGAGCCACCGGGGGCTGAAGAGTGCCATGAATCGGAGATGACGCCACCCGTCGCGCCAAGGGCGCAGGTGTGGGGGTCGGCTCCTCCCATCCTGCGACAGGGTCGTCGGGACTTCGCTGATCAACAGGTGATGCTGGGCGGCCTTGATCACCATCTCTGAGGCGAATTCCATCCCCGTCGTGCGCAGGTCAAGGCGCTCGAAAGCCTCCTTCGTCAGTCCTCGAAGTCCACAGTGGAAATCACCAACTGAAATGCCGAAAAGGCGACGTCCCATCCACGAGAGCGACGGGTTTCCGATATAGCGGTTCTTCCACGGCATCGCGCGGGGAGCGATCCCCCCTTGGAAACGGTTTCCGATGACCAGGTCACAGCCCTCTCGCAGCGCTTCGACAAAGGCGTCGAGGTCGGAGAAGTCGTAGGAGTCGTCTGCGTCCCCGAGGATGATCCATCGGCCCCGAGCCTCGGCGCAGCCGGCGCGGAGGGCAGCTCCATATCCTCGCTCAGAAACTGCTACGACACGGGCTCCGAGAGACGTGGCGATCTCGGGGGAGTTATCTGTTGAGCCATTGTCGGCCACGACGATCTCGGTTTCGACTCCGGAACCGGCGGCCCACGTCTGCGCCTTACGGATGCATTGTGAGAGAGTCTCTGACTCGTTCAGACATGGCATCAATATCGTCAAATCCATGCAATGTCCTGTTCGGTAGTGCGATCTACACATCGCGCGACGATACACCTTCGATCACGCGTGGACGGGCCTGGATCCGGCGGTCCCGACGCTCCCGGTCTGGTGCCGTGTCGCGTGGTCGGGCGGTGGTGCCAAGGCGTGTGCCCAGCACCCGGCGGACGTCCGGCTCAGGCCTGCTGGTTGAGGTAGATCAGGACCACGACGAAGACGACGACGCTGAGGCAGCCGAGCGCGATCCCGGTCCAGGCCGCCCAGCGGCCCCGCACGGCACCCTCGGCGGCGGCGATGTGGCCGAGGGCGTGCCGTCCGACCAGGATCGCCGGGATGCCGGTCAGGATGTTGAGAAAGAGGCTCAACACGCCGAGGGTGAGCGCGTTGCGGGCGCGACTGTCGATGGAGCCCGCGGCGACGTGGGCATCCGGGTCGGGGTCCACTCCTGAGTGCGCTCCTGGCGGGAAGGCGGTGAAGCCGCCGTTGCCGGGCGCTCCGCCGCCGCTCGAGATGCTCATGACACGCCCTTCGTCCGATACCCGTGCCTGCGACGGTACAGCCGTTGCTCGCATCCTGTGTCGCAAAGCGCTCGGTGGTGGTGGCCGGCGCGGGGTCAGGAACCGCCGAACATGGCCGCGAGCCGTGCCTCGATCTCCTCGACCGACACGTCGCGCAGAGGCTGGTCGAAGGCCCATCGGTGGCCCGAGGGATCCAGGACCTCACCGGTTCGCACGCCCCAGAACGCATCCTGCACGGGGGAGTGCGGGGTGGCTCCTGCGGAGACCGCGCGGTCCACTGCCGCATCGGCATCGGGGACGGCGAACCGGTAGGCCGCCACCGACGTGCCCGTCGACCGGGGCGTCGCCAACGAGGTGCCGGGCAGCGGCGCGGCCAACGCTACGGTGAGGCCCTCGATGTCCAGCTCGGCGGTCGCCCACGACCCGTCCGGGAGATGAAGCACCCTGGTCACCTGTCCGCAGAGGGCCTGCTCGTAGAAGCGAACCGCGGCCGGGACGTCCTCGACCACCAGGTGCAGCGCGAACTCACCCATCGACTCACCCTCCTTCGCATGGAGTCTGGAGCCTTTCACTTCGAGTCCACTTGAAGTCAAGGACCCGGTCAGCCGCCCACGAGCCCGTGCTCGTGGGCGAAGACCACGATCTGCACCCGGTCGCGCAGGCCGAGCTTGCGCAGGATGGCGCCGACGTGGGTCTTCACCGTCGACTCGCTGGCGAAGACCTGGCCGCCGATCTCGGTGTTCGAGAGCCCCTGCGCGACGGCCTCGAACACCTCGCGCTCCTTCTCCGTCAGCGTGAGGTACGACGCGGGGGTCGGTGCGCGGGTCTGGAACTGGCCGTCCAGCAGGGTCGCCAGGTCCTGCGGCGCGAGCACCGCGTTGCCGGCGTGCACGGTGCGGATGGCGTCGCTCAGCATCGCGGGGGTGGTGCCCTTCAGCAGGAACCCGCTCGCGCCGTAGCGGATCGCGGTCGCCGCTCGGTCGTCGAGGTTGAACGTGGTCAGCACGACCACCCGCACCGGCCGCTCGCGACGGGCGGCACGGTCGGGCAGGAAGATCTGCCGGGTCGCCTCGACGCCGTCCATCTCCGGCATCCGCACGTCCATCAGCACCACGTCGGGCGCGAGGTCGTCGACCAGGCGCACCGCCGCCAGGCCGTCGCCGGCCGTGCCGACGACCTCGAGTCCCTCCTGGGCGTCGATGATCACCCGGAGCCCCTCGCGGAACAGGTCCTGGTCGTCCACCAGCAGCACGCGGATGCTCATCGAGGAACCCGCACCGGCACCCACGCCGTGGCCGTGAAGGTCGAAGGTTCGCTACGACGTCGCACGTCGAGACGGCCGCCGACGGCTTCGAGCCGACGCCGCATCCCGGCCAGCCCCTGTCCGTGATGCCCGTCGCCGCCGCCCGGGTCGTTCTCGGAGACGGCGTTCTGCACCTCGATCCGCAAGTCGCCCTCCCAGTGCCGCTCCACCCGCACCGGCTGGTCTCGGCACCCGTGCTTGATCGCGTTGGTCAGCATCTCCTGCAGCACCCGGAACGCCACCACTTCGAGCTCGGGCGGCATCGGCTGGGCGACGCCGACCAGCGTCGACTCGACCTCGTGACCGCTGGCGCGCACCCCCTCGATCAGGCTCTCGATGTCGGCCTGTCGCGCCGGCTGCGCTGTCGTCCCGGACGTGGTGGTCAGCACCTGACGGACGTCCTCGAGCGAGGCGCGGGCCGAGGTGGCGATGGTGGCCATGGTGCGCTTGAGTCCGGCCGTGTCGTCGTCGTCGAGGTACTGCGCGGACTCGGCCTGGGCCAGGATCACCGCCAACGAGTGGCCGACCACGTCGTGCACGTCGTGGGCCAGGCGCGCCTGCTCGTCTCGCAGCCGGGCGATCTCGGCCACCTGGTCGCGCTCGGCCTCGGCAGTGACCTGCGACCGGCGCGACGCCTCCGACCGGGCCGAGAAACGCAGCGCCAGACCGAGCAGCCACGGCGCCATCAGGATCGCCGTACCGAGCAGCCCGGCAGGGAGCCGCCAGCCGTTGCCCCCGTAGTACGCCGTGCGGGCGAGCACCTTGACCCCGGCCACGTCGAGCGCCTGGTAGAAGACGTTGGGGTCGAGCCACAGCACCGCGATCGTCGCGCCGATGGGGATCGACAGCCCGCTCAGCCAGACCACCGTCGTCGTGCCCCAACGCGCGCATCCGAAGGCGACGTAGGCGAGCACGACCTCGGTGACGAGCGGGCCGGTGCCGCTGACGACGTGCACCGCCCCCACACCCCACGCGACGGTGAGGGCGACACCAGGATCCGCGCGGGTCAGTCCGACGGCGAAGGCCAGCCCGAACACGACGACGACCGATCCCCACGCAGACGTGGGGGTCGGGTCACCGTTCGCCTCGACCAGGCCCATCACGAGGACGGCCAGCGCAGCCACGACGTCCGGGGCCCAGTGCTGCCAGCGCTCCCAGTCCGGCGAGGTCATGCCGGGCCTCCTGCGGGGTAGACGGGCGTGTGGACGCCATCGAACCACGCTCACGACCGTTCGCGGGTCATCGATGCGCGCCCCGGACCAGCTCGTCGAGCAGCCGCGGGTAGGGCAGGCCGGCGGCAGCGAACATCCGCGGCACCTGCGAGTGCTCGGTCATCCCCGGGGTGGTGTTGACCTCGTTGAGCACCGGACCGGCCTCGGTCAGGAAGAAGTCGACCCGGGCGACCCCGGCGCAGCCGAGCGCCGTGTACACCGCGACCGCGGCGTCCTCGAGAGCCTTGGTGTCGCGCTCCTCGAGGGCGGCCGGGATCCGGAAGTCGGCGTCACCGCCGTACTTCGCGTCGTAGTCGAAGAGCCCGTCGACCACGATCTCGAGGGTGGGGGAGACGAGCAGCGAGCCGTCGGCCCGGCGAAGCACGGCGATGTCGATCTCCCGCCCGACCACCACGTCCTCGACCAGGGCCCGGGAGTCGAGGGCCAGGGCCGCGTCGAGCGCGGGCCGGAAGGCCGCCGCCTCGTCGACCAGCGTCACCCCGAGGCTGGAGCCGGCGGCCACCGGCTTCACGACGACGGGTGAGGTCCAGGTCTCCAGGTCAACGGTTGCCGCGGTGACCAGATGCCCCGACGCGGTGGCGATCCCGACGGCGTTCGCCACGAGCTTGGTGACCCACTTGTCCATCGCCACCGCACCCGCTCCGACCCCGGACCCGACGAAGGGCAGCCCGGCCAGCTCGCACAGCGCGGCCAGGGTGCCGTCCTCGCCACGGGGGCCGTGCACGACCGGGAACACCACGTCGCAGCCGCGCAGGATCTGCCCCACGCCGGCCAGGCCCATCGGCCGCTCGCCGCGGTCGCGCCAGGTGCCCTCGCGCCCGACGGTGAGCCGGACGACGTCGTACGACGCCGGGTCGAGCGACCCGGCCACGCCGGCGGCCGAGGCCAGGGAGACGTCGTGCTCACAGTTCTGCCCGCCGCCGATGACCGCGACGCGGGTCCTCATCGCACGCTCCGCAGATGGGGCGCGGCCCGGACCTGGCGCGGCACCCGGGCGCCGATGCCGGTGACGATCTCGTGCTCGAGGGTGCCGGCCCAGTCCGCCCAGTCGGCGACCGTGGGCTCACCCTCGTCACCCGGCCCGAACACGGTGACCCTCTCTCCGGGCTCCGCGCCCGTGGGGCCGAGGTCGACGACGGTCTGGTCCATAGAGATCCGGCCGACCACCGCCAGCCGGCGACCGCGGTGCTGCACCTGCGCCCGCCCCGAGGCGGCGCGCGGCAGCCCGTCGGCGTAACCGAGCGGCACCAGGCCGAGGTAGGTCGCGGACGACGTGCGCTGGGCGTGGCCGTAGCCCACCGGGGTGCCGGCGGGCACGCGTCGTACCGACACCAGAGGCGCCGTGAGGGTCATCGCCGGCCGCAGCGTGGTCGTCCGGCTCGGGTCGATGCCCACGAGCCCGGCTCCGACCCGGCTCATCGTGTGGTGGGTGCGCGGGTCGGTGAGGGTGGCCGCGGTGGCGGCGAGGTGGCGCTGGGCCGGTCGCAGTCCGCACGCCCGGGCGACCTCGAGGGCCCAGGCGAACCGGGTCCGGCCGACCGCGTTGCACACGTCGGCGGGGTCGTCGGCGCAGCCGAGGTGGCCCATCAGCCCGACGACCGCGATCTCACCGCGCTGCTCGGCCCGGCGTGCGGCCCGGCACAGCCGCGCCCACCCAGCGGGTGACGCGCCGTCGCGGGCCATCCCCGTGTCGACGTGCAGGTGGACGCGGGCCCGGCCGGGAACGTCGGCCACTGCCGCCAGATGCTCGAGCGCAGGTACGGCGACCTGCACGTCGCGGCGTACGGCCTCGGCCCAGTCGGCTTCGACCGGATTGAGCCAGCTCAGCAGCGGAGCGTCGACCCCGGCGTCGCGCAGCGGCCAGGCCTCGGTGAGCGAGGTGACGCCGAGCGAGGTCGCGCCGTGGGCCAGCGCCGTACGTGCGACGTCGAGGGCGCCGTGCCCGAAGCCGTCGGCCTTGACCACCGCCATCAGGTCGCCGCTGGCGCGGGCCGCGAGGAGGCGGGTGTTGGCAGCCACGGCGCCGAGATCGAGGTCGAGGCGCGGGCCGCCGCCGGTCGCGTTCGCGCACGGGACCGGGAGCGGGATCGTCATGTCTCGACGGTAGGAACCACCGCTGGTCGCGCGCGTCCGTCGCAGGTACCGGCCGGCGGTACCCGAGGACGAGCCCCCGCGACGTGAGTACGACGTGGCGCCCGGGGTACGACGCGGCCATGAGCAGCAGCTTCAGCGACGACCAGCTCCAGCCCGACGACACCCTCGAGGACCGCGGGGTCGACGACGTCCTCGACGAGGGGATGTCGCCGCCCGAGCGCCCCAGCCGCCCGGTGGCGCAGGGTATGACCGCCCGCGAGGACGCCGAGGGCGAGACGCTCGAGGACCGCCTCGCCCAGGAGGAGCCCGATCCGGTCACCGAGATCGACCACACCGAGCAGGGTCAGCTCGACGAGATGCTGGACCCCGACGAGCCGACCGACCCCAGTGACGGCTTCGAGGTGGGCGACGAGCGGACCGGGCGCCTGGCTGAGCCGGACGAGGCCGACCAGCTGCCTGCGGCCGAAGAGGTCGGCGTCGACGCCGGTGCCGCGAGTGCCGAGGAGGCCGCCATGCACACCGTCGAGGAGGACGAGGCCTGAGCGTTCAGGCCGAGACGCTCTCGCGTCGCCGCCACTCGATAGCCGGGCAGGTGTCCATCACCATGGGGGTGCCGGCCGCCGTCGTGCGCCGGAAGGCGTGGGCGTCGACGACGCCGAGCTGGAGCCACACCCCACGTGCACCGATCGCGACCGCCTGGTCGGCGAACTCGCCGGCCGCCTCGGACCGCCGGAACACGTCGACCACGTCGATCGGGAACGGCACGTCGGCCAGCGTCGGGTAGCCGCGCTCACCGAGCACCTCTCCCGGCGGCCCGTCGCCGTCGTCGGCGAAGCGCGGGTGGATCGGCACGATCCGCTTGCCGCGCCGCTGGAGCAGCTCCGCGATGGAGAGCGCCGTCCGGTCCGGTCGGCCGGACAGGCCCACCACCGCCCAGGTCTCGCAGTCGTCAAGCATCAGGTCGACCCACTCGCGGCGCTGCCAGTCACCCATGCGACCAGCGTAGGTCGCACCGCTCAGCCGGTCTGCCTGGCCCGGTGGGCGGCCGCCTTGGTCCGGCTCTGGCAGCGGGTCGAGCAGAAGCGGCGCCCGCCGTTGCGCGAGGTGTCGAGGTGGACCCGGTCGCAGCGGTCGGCTGCGCAGACCCCGAGCCGACCCGCGTCGGTGGTCCCGAGCGCCATCGCCAACCCGGCCGCGATGCCGGCCGACCAGCCCACCCCGAGGCTGTCGTCGGGGCCGTGGAAGTGGAGGTTCCACACACCGGCGTGGTCGTCGAGCTGCGGGCGGGCGCCGGTGGTGCGCAGCAGGACGTTGGTACGCCGTGCCGCTGTGCGCAGGTCGCCGGCATCGACGTCGACGATCACCCGCCGTGCCTCGGAGACGGCGGACGCGATCATCCGTGCGTCGGCGGCGGTCACGGTGCGCAACCGCACGTCGTACCCCTGGGAGTTGAGGGCGTCGCGCACGGACGCGCGCAGGTCCGCGTCGTCGGTCGGCGGGGTCACAGGGTGCCCGCCGTCGAGCCCCGCCGTGAGCCGGTTGACCAGGGCGACGGTGGTCCCGAGCAGAGTGGTCACATGACTGTCGAACAGCACTTGACCAGTCATAGCCGTTCGGGCGAGACTGGTCAACACCATGACTGTCCAAACCCAAGACATCAGTCACGCACGCGTTCCGCGCCAGGTACGGATCCTGGTGGCGGCCCGGGTCGTCGATCGCCTCGGCGGCTTCACCCTGGCGTTCCTGCCGCTCCTCCTGGTCACGGCGTACGACGCGCCGCTGCGGGTCGCCGGCCTGGTCACCGCGGGCTTCGGTCTGGCCACGATCCCGAGCCGGCTGCTGGGCGGGCGGCTCTCCGACCACCTCGGTCGCCGCGCCACGATCGTGCTCGGCCTCGTCGGCTGTGCCCTCGCCCAGACACTTCTCGCCATCGCGCCCGGCCTCGCGTTGGCCGCGGTCGGGGCGGTCCTGCTCGGGCTGTGCTTCGAGATCTATGAGCCACCGAGCCAGGCGCTGGTGGCCGACCTGACCCGACCGGAGCAGCGCGCGGCTGCCTACTCGGCGCTCGGCGCGGCGATCGCTGCGGCCGGGGTGCTCGCCGGCGTCCTCGCCGCCCTGCTCGCCGGCTTCGGGCTGCGCTGGCTCTTCGTCGCCGACGCGCTCACCTGCCTGGCCTGCGCGGCGATCGTGCGCGCGGGCCTGCCCGGCGACCGTCCCGCACGCACGAGCGGCGCCACCGCGTCGAACCCCTGGCGCGACCGGCGCCTCCTGCTGATGCTCGGCTCCGGCACCGCCTTCGCGACGACGTACCTGGTGATGATCGGCGGCGTGCCGCTGGCCCTGCACCGCGACGGCGTCCCCAGCGGCTGGGCCGGCGTCCTGGTCGCGGTGTCCGCGGCCACGGTGATCGCCGGCGCCCGCTTCCGGGGGTGGCTGCCCTCCGGCTGGGGACCCTTCCGGCGGATGACCGTCGGCTACCTGCTGCTGGCGCTCGGGCTCGGCCTCGCCGTACCGGCGGCACTGCTCGCGGCCAGGACCGGCACGGGCGCGGCGTACCTGCTCCCGGTCGTCGTCTGGAGCGTCGGCGACGCGTTGCTGCTGGGCGAGCCGTTCGCCGTCGTCGCCGGGCTGGCCGCACCGGCCGACCGCGGCCGCTACCTCGCGGCGTACGGCGTGTGCTGGGGCTTGGCGACGACCGCCGCGCCGCTGCTGGTCACCGGGCTGCTCGCCGTCTGGGGACCGGCGGCGCTCTGGGGCACCTGCGCCCTGGCCGCGCTGGCGCTCGCGTGCAGCCAGAGCCGCCTCGGGGTCGCGGTTACCCGGCAGTAGAATCCGCCCCATGAACGACTTCCCGTTGTTTGCGCTGTCCGAGGAGCACCAGGCGATCCGGGAGGCGGTCCGTGACGTCTGCGAGGCCAAGGTCGCGCCGTACGCCGCCGAGGTCGACGAGGACTCCCGCTACCCCGAGGAGGCCGCCAAGGCGCTCCAGGCCGCGGACTTCCACGCACCGCACGTGCCCGAGGAGTACGGCGGCGCCGGCGCCGACGCACTGGCCACGGTGCTGGTGATCGAGGAGATCGCCCGGGTCTGCGTGAGCAGCAGCCTGATCCCGGCGGTCAACAAGCTGGGTTCACTGCCGGTGATGATCAGCGGTTCCGAGGCGCTCAAGAAGCACTACCTGACCAAGCTCGCGGCGGGAGAGGGCGGCTTCTCCTACTGCCTGTCCGAGCCCGACGCCGGCTCCGACGCGGCCGCGATGAAGTGCCGCGCGGTCCGCGACGGCGACGACTGGGTGCTCGACGGCGTGAAGCGCTGGATCACCAACGCCGGCGTCAGCGAGTTCTACACGGTGATGGCGGTGACCGACCCCGGCAAGGGTGCCCGCGGCATCTCCGCGTTCGTGGTCGAGAAGTCCGACGAGGGCGTCACCTTCGGGGCCAAGGAGAAGAAGCTGGGCATCAAGGGCAGCCCCACCCGCGAGGTCTACCTCGACCACGTCCGGATCCCCGGAGATCGGATCATCGGCGCGGAGGGCACCGGCTTCGAGACCGCGATGAAGACCCTCGACCACACCCGGATCACCATTGCGGCCCAGGCCGTCGGTGTCGCGCAGGGTGCGCTCGACTTCGCGCTGGGCTACGCCAAGGAGCGCCAGCAGTTCGGGAGGTCGATCGCGGAGTTCCAGGGTCTCCAGTTCCTGCTCGCCGACATGGGCATGAAGGTCGAGGCGGCGCGCCAGCTCACCTACGCCGCAGCCGGCCGCTCGGAGCGCGGCGACAAGGATCTGACCTTCTTCGGCGCCGCGGCCAAGTGCTTCGCTTCCGACGTCGCGATGGAGGTCACCACCAACGCCGTGCAGGTGCTCGGCGGCTACGGCTACACCCGCGACTACCCGGTGGAGCGGATGATGCGCGACGCCAAGATCACCCAGATCTACGAAGGCACCAACCAGGTGCAGCGGATCGTGATCGCCCGCCAGCTCCTGGCCGGCATCCAAAGCCAGATCTGAGCGTGTTTTCGCAGGTGATGGCGGTGATCTCGGGTCTCTGCTACTGACATCTCCAGTCACCCGGCACCCGTGGAGAACGGATCTGAGACATCTTGGTGCGACCCACCGTGTGGGTTCCGGTCGCCTGCTCGCACGCACTGGTCGAACGGATCTGGTCGGCGAGCTGACGTCCGGCGAAGAGCCAGAATCTAGTCAGCCGGCGGGCGCAGGCCCGTCGCTCCTGATCGAGACGTCCTTCCGCGTGTCAGGGCCTCTTGATGTGCTCGCTGATCGCATCGACCAGGGGTGGCCACAGAGCCGGCGGGCGGTCGTGTCCCATGTCCTCGACGAGAACGAGTCGCGCTCCTGGCACCAGCGCCGCTGTCCGCTCTCCGCCGGTCGGGTCGATCAACGTGTCGTCCACGCCGTGGATGACGAGCGTCGGCACGTCAAGCGCCCGAAGAGCGTCGGCTCGTGAGCCGTCCAGGATCATCGCGGCCAGCTGCCGCGGTACGCCAGCCGGATAGTAGGAGCGGTCGTAGCTGGCCGCGGCGAGGGCACGCAGCTGTGCCGGGTCGCCGTACCGACGCGACGCCCAGACGAGTTCGCGTTCTGCTCCGGCCAGGTATCCCTCGCGGTCTGCTGGTCGCGGGGAAAACAGCACCTGCTGAGCCTCGGTGGTGGACTGGCCGTACTCCTGCTCTCCGGTGGACGACATCATCGAGGTCAACGAGAGCACCCGATCAGGGAACTCAATCGCCATCTTTTGCGCGATCATGCCGCCCATCGAGGATCCCACGACGTGCGCGCGATCGATGCCGAGTGCGCGGAGCAGGTCCATCCCGTCGCATGCCATGTCTCGCAGCGAGTACGGCGCCATTGCGAGCGCCCGGTCGACGTCGCCGGACATCACAGCGGTGATGAACTCCATCAGGTCGACCGGGTGCTCATCGAGCTTCGTCGACAGCCCGCAGTCGCGGTTGTCGTACCGGATCACATACAGCCCGCGCGCTGCCAGCAGACGGCAGAAGTCGGCGTCCCAGCCGAGGAGCTGGGTCCCGAAGCCCATCACCAGGAGGACGGCCGGATCGATGGGATCTCCGAAGACTTCGTACTCGATGAGTATTCCGTTGTCTGTCGTGACCTGCACACAGGGATCCTCCCACTCGCTCGACACCAAGCGGCGCGAAGGCTGGGTAGGTGAGGTGATCAGAACGCGAGCTCGGCCCACACAGCGTCGGCATCGGGCATGGCGGTGATCTCGTCGCGCACGCGCTCGGCCGCTGCCCTGTACTTCGAGTTGCCGGTCACCTCTTCGACTGCGGCCTGCACGGTGTCGACGGCGTAGTCCTCCGGGCCGACGATGACCCCGGCGCCGGCATGGGCCAGCAGGGCAGCGTTCTGCGGCTGATCCGTCCCACGCGGGAGGGCGACCTGAGGCACGCCGTGAACGAGGCCGCCCAGCATCGTGCCTGACCCGCTGTGGGAGACCAGCAGGTCGGCCCGTCCGAGAACAACGGCTTGTGGGATGAACTCCTCGACGACGACGTTCGCCGGCATTGCCCCGAGCTCCTCGGGATCGAGCCGACGCCCCGTCGTGGCGATCACGACGCCGTCGTACCCCTCCAAAGCGGCGAGCCCGACCTTGAAGTCGGCGGCATCGGCGTTCTTGACCGTGCCCAGGGTGAAGTAGGCGACCGGACTTCCCGAGGCAAGCACGGAGGCCACCCGATCTGGCACCTGGCCAGGCTCGCCCGCGCTGGGCCGGAGCGGGGTCGCGATCTGCCACGGAGGTGGGCCTTCGGGCTGCAACGAGATCGGACAAAGGTCGAGGGCCTGTTCGGAGGATGCCTGCGCCCACAGATCAGGCTCGTCCATGGCCTCGCCCAGGTGGCCGATGAGCTGGGCGTAGAACGGGAACATGGGCCCGAGGCCGTGAACGACCCCCGGCACGTCGAGCCTTCGGGCCAGCAATGGCCCCGCCGTCTCCAGTACTTCGTGGACGATGAGATCGGGGCGCCACTCCCGGGCCATGATGACGAGATCGGCAAGCCTGGCGAGCGCCGGCTTGCCGAAGAGCGCCACCACCCCGCCCATCATCCTGTGTTCTTCCGACAGTGAAGGATCAGCCCACACAGCCTGGTGCGCAGACCACGCCTCTGCCCACGTCGGTCCGACAGCGTGGACGTCGAGCCCTCGTGTCACCAGCGGATCGATCAGATCCGCGCCTGTCGCAAGACGCACCTCGTGTCCTGCGCGCGTGGCTGCCCTCACCACCGGCAGCATTGGCAGCACGTGCCCATACGCCGGGCTCGAGGTGAACAGCACCCGGGCCATGCCAGCAGCGTCCCATCTGGGGGACAGGCGGTCCACCGACGGGATCGGCGAGCAATGCCGTGTGTCGTCGGGCGGCTGCGTCTATCCGCCGCCTCGAGGGCAGCTTCCTGAGCGGGAGCCGACCGTCACGAAGCGCGTCGGTGACGCACGACCAGCACGACAAGGGCGAGGAGGCCGACACCGGCCGCGACACGCAGCGCGGGGCTGTCGAGCGGTCCCCCGGGCGCAAAGCCGACGAATGCCGCGATTGACGTCCCGACCCCTTCGATTGGTCGTGATCCGCTGTCGACTTCCTCAACGTAGACGCCGGGGCTCAGATAGGTCATGTGCGCTCCCTCCGGTTTGCCATGTCAAGAGAACCGCGGCAGGCCCCCTCCTGTCTACCGTGGGCGAGACCAGTATGTAAGTCGCGGATCAAGGACCAGCTCTCGGTCAACCGCCACCGCTGCAACGAGCGAACGGATAGGGGAGAGCGCGCTGCATCGAGCCGATGTCGGCAGCAGCTGGTCCCTCACCCCCTCAGGAGTTTGCGAGCGACTTCCAGTCATCGATCTGCGCGGCGATGAGCTCGGCTCGGCCCCGGTTGTCGCGCCCGTCCAGGATGGCAAGGTCGTCCACCTCCGCGCGGAGGTAAACCCCTGAGGTCCGGGCATTGAGGGTGGGTTCGGCGTCCGACCGGGTGGTCCAATAGCCGGCGGCGCGGTCCGCGCTCTCGAGCTTGATCTCACCCATGCCGTAGATCGCCGGTGCGTTCGGGTGACGGGGACGCTCGCCACTCCAGGCGTAGTAGACGCCCGCGGGGTTCTTCAGCTCTTTGGCGGCCTCGCTCCAGTACCTGGCGGACAAGGTGCCGTCCTGCTGCCAGGAACGCCCCTTCACCTCCAGCATGCCGTCGCGATCGCGTGAGACGCGTAGCAAGCTCACCGCGGAGGGCTCCAGGGCGCTTCGCTCGGTCATCGACAACTGCCACCACAGCCCCTCGATGCGGGAAAGACGGCCGGTGTCTTCGATCGCCTTGCGCAGCTTCTGGTTGACGGATGTCACCTCGACGGACTCGGCCGCGTCGCCGTAACGCACGCAAGTCAGACCGAGTAGGTCGGTCGGGAGCTTCGTGCCGTTGGCGTGCAGGATGAACGTTCGCTCCATTCCGAGAACGCCTCCAAAGAGCCCGGCCTCGAAGACGACATTGTCACGCGGGGAGGCTTGGCCGGATGCTCCATCGGCGTCGGCGGGGGACCGCTCGGCGCTCGTCCAGTCGTCCTCAGCAAACACGAAGGCCGCGAAGTCAACCTCGCGTGTCAGCTGGACCAGGCGTCCGAGAGTAGTCGTGCCGGGATTGAAGGTCGACGTCCACGGCTCGACGTCCGCGACGTCCTCGAGTTCGCGGGTCAGCGCCTGGAGCAGCGTGACCTGCTTCCCAGACGAGCCCAGGAAGATGCGGGGTTTTGCCATCGCTCCTCCGCTCCCGGTCGACGTTCCTGCAGCGTATCGAATGGCCTGGGATCTGCCACCGCCGAAACCGCCAGCGCAGCACTGGGCCGGATCGAGCTCCTGATGGGTCGTCATACCGTCGGACCTAGGCTGACCCCCGGAGCTCCGAGTCAGCTTTGCCCAGGAGGCGCCGATGTCCACCTCTCCCACTGCCACCCGCG
>JAWWPM010000034.1:0-2679 GCA_033854915.1 Nocardioidaceae bacterium | reverse complement strand
GCTCGCGCAGCGCCTCGTAGTCGGCCTCGGTCTCCTCGAGCAGCTTGTCCTTGCGGTCGGACAGCAGGGCTGCGGCGACCGGCACGGAGCGCGAGGCGTCCTTCACCCAGAGCACCGGACCCTTGTAGCGCGGTGTCACCTTGACGGCGGTGTGCGCGCGTGAGGTGGTGGCCCCGCCGATGAGCAGCGGGATGGTGAAGCCCTGACGCTCCATCTCGCTGGCGAAGTGCACCATCTCGTCGAGCGAGGGCGTGATCAGGCCGGACAGCCCGATCAGGTCGGCCTCGACCTCCTTGGCCTTGTCGAGGATCTTCTGCGCCGGCACCATCACGCCGAGGTCGATCACGTCGTAGTTGTTGCACTGCAGGACGACCCCGACGATGTTCTTGCCGATGTCGTGCACGTCGCCCTTCACCGTGGCCATCACGATGGTGCCCTTCTTCGTCTCCGCGTCACCGGGCTTCTTCTCGGCCTCGATGAACGGGATCAGGTAGGCGACCGCCTTCTTCATCACGCGGGCGGACTTCACCACCTGGGGCAGGAACATCTTGCCGGCGCCGAACAGGTCGCCGACCACGTTCATGCCGTCCATCAGCGGGCCCTCGATCACCTCGATCGGGCGGCCGCCACGGTCGGAGATCTCCTTGCGCAGCTCCTCGGTGTCGTCCTCGACGTGCGCGTCGAGGCCCTTCACCAGCGCGTGCGTGATCCGCTCGCCGACCGGCAGCGAGCGCCACTCCAGCTCGGCCTTCTCGGTCTTCTCGTCGCTGGCGTTGTACTTCTCGGCGATCTCCAGCAGGCGCTCGGCGGCATCCTCACGACGGTTGAGGACGACGTCCTCGATCCGCTCGCGCAGCTCCGGCTCGATCTCGTCGTACACGACCAGGGCGCCGGCGTTGACGATGCCCATGTCGAGGCCCGCCTCGATCGCGTGGAACAGAAAGACGGAGTGGATCGCCTCACGCACCGGGTTGTTGCCGCGGAAGCTGAAGGAGACGTTGGAGATGCCGCCCGACACCTTGGCGCCCGGCAGGTTCTCCTTGATCCAGCGGGTGGCCTCGATGAAGTCGACGCCGTAGTTGGCGTGCTCCTCGATGCCGGTCGCCAGGGCGAAGCAGTTGGGGTCGAAGATGATGTCCTCGGTCGGGAACCCGATCTCGTCGACCAGGATGTCGTAGGCCCGCTTGCAGATGTCCTTGCGGCGCTGGAGGTTGTCGGCCTGGCCGTCCTCGTCGAAGGCCATCACGACCACGGCAGCGCCGTACTTGCGACAGAGCCGGGCGTGCTCGACGAACGGCTCGACGCCCTCCTTCATCGAGATCGAGTTGACGATCGGCTTGCCCTGCACGACCTTGAGCCCGGCCTCGATCACCTCGAACTTCGAGGAGTCGATCATCACCGGCACCCGGCTGATGTCGGGCTCGGACGCGATCAGCTTCAGGAAGCGGTCCATCGCCGCGACCCCGTCGATCATGCCCTCGTCCATGTTGACGTCGATCACCTGCGCGCCGCTCTCCACCTGCTGGGTGGCGACGGTGAGCGCGGTGTCGTAGTCGGCGGCCTTGATCAGGTTGCGGAACCGGGCCGAGCCGGTGATGTTGGTGCGCTCGCCGACGTTGACGAACAGCGAGTCGCCGGTGATGTTCTGCGGCTCGAGCCCGGAGAGCCGCAGCGCCGACTCGCGTACGACGGGCTCCCGGGGCGTCACGCCCTTGGCGGCGTCGGCGATCGCCGCGATGTGGTCGGGCGTGGTGCCGCAGCAACCGCCGATCAGGTTGACCAGGGAGGCCGACGCGAACTCGCCGATCACCTCGGCCATCTGGTCGGGCAGCTCCTCGTACTCGCCGAACGCGTTGGGCAGGCCAGCGTTGGGGTAGCAGGACACGAAGCAGTCGGCGACGCGCGAGAGCTCGGAGAGGTAGGGCCGGATCTCCTTGGCACCCAGGGCGCAGTTGAGCCCGACCGCGATCGGGCGGGCGTGGCGCACGGAGTTCCAGAACGCTTCGGTGACCTGGCCGGACAGGGTGCGGCCGGACGCGTCGGTGATGGTGCCGGAGATGATCACCGGCCACCGGCGCTCCCGCTCCTCGAACAGCGTCTCCAGCGCGAAGATCGCGGCCTTGGCGTTGAGGGTGTCGAAGATGGTCTCGACGAGCAGCAGGTCGGCGCCGCCGTCGACGAGCCCGGACGCCTGCTCCTTGTAGGCAGCGACCAGGTCGTCGTAGGTGATGTTGCGGAACCCGGGGTCGTTGACGTCGGGCGAGATCGAGGCGGTGCGGTTGGTCGGTCCGAGACCGCCTGCGACGTACCGCTTCCGGTCGGGGGTGAGCTCGGTGCACGCGTCGGCGGCCTCGCGTGCCAGCTCGGCGGAGCGCTTGTTCATCTCGTAGGCGAGGTCCTCCATGCCGTAGTCGGCCTGGGAGATCCGCTGGGCGCTGAAGGTGTTGGTGGCGACGATGTCGGCGCCGGCGTCGAGGTAGGCCCGGTGGATGTCGCGGATCACGTCGGGCTGGCTCAGGCTCAACAGGTCGCTGTTGCCGCGGACGTCGCTGTCCCAGTCGGCGAACCGCTCGCCGCGGTAGCCGGCCTCGTCGAACGAGTGCGCCTGGATCATGGTGCCCATCGCGCCGTCGATCACCAGGATCCGCTCACGCAGCGTCGCCGTGAGCTCCTCGGTCA
>JAWWPM010000033.1:0-5799 GCA_033854915.1 Nocardioidaceae bacterium | reverse complement strand
TTGGCCGGCACCTCGGCGAAGTCGAGCACGATCGCGGCCCAGAACTCCACGTTGGTCTCCAGCACCCGGTCGGGGCGGCGCTCGCGGAGCTCGGCCAGGGCGGCCTTCTCCAGTGCCTCGGCGACCTCGTAGCGCGGGGCGTCCAGCTCGCGCGCCGTACGACGAAGCACCCGGGCCCGTGGGTCCTCGGCGCGGTAGACGCGGTGCCCGAAGCCCATCAGCCGCTCGCCGTTGTCGAGCAGCTCCTTGACGTAGCCTCCAGCGTCGCCGTCGCGCTTCTCGACCTCCTCGATCATGCCGAGCACCCGGGACGGCGCACCCCCGTGCAGGGGGCCGCTCATCGCGCCGATCGCGCCGGAGAAGGCCGCGGCGACGTCTGCACCGGTCGAGGTGATCACCCGGGCGGTGAACGTGGAGGCGTTCATGCCGTGCTCGGCGGCCGAGCTCCAGTAGGCGTCGATCGCCTTGATGTGCTTGGGGTCCGGCTCGCCCTTCCAACGGATCAGGAAGCGCTCGGCGAGGGTGTGGCCCTGGTCGACCTCGCTCTGCGGGACGATCGGCTGGCCGAGCCCGCGGGCCGACTGCGCGGCGTACGACAGCACCATCACCGCGACTCGCGAGAGGTCGAGGCGGGCCTGCTCGTCGGAGATGTCGTAGGTCTGGCCCATGCCCAGCATCGGCGCGAGCATCGCCACCGACGCCTGCACGTCGGCACGGACGTCGCCGGTGTGGATGGCGATGTTGTACGGCTCGGCCGGCGGCAGCCCCGGCTCGTAGCTGCCGTCCACCAGGAGGCCCCAGACCTTCTCGAACGGCACTCGCCCGACGATCTCCTCGATGTCGACGCCGCGGTAGCGCAGCGCCGAACCCTCCTTGTCCGGCTCGGCGATCTCGGTCCTGAAGGCGACCACACCCTCGAGGCCCTCGAAGACCTCGGGCTCTTGCTGGCTCATGCGACTCCTTCGTCGGCTGCTTCCCGTCTCCCGATTCTGCCTCCCGGGCCCTCAGCGTGCACGCCCGGGGCGGTGGTTGACTGCCCCTGTGAGCGATCCCTACGCCGACCTGCGCCGCGAGTACTCCGACGGCGGGCTGGTGGAGTCCGACCTCGCCGCCGACCCGTTCGCGATGTTCCAGCGGTGGTACGACGAGGCGGTCGCCGCAGAGGTGTACGAGCCGAACGCGATGGTGGTCGCCTCGGTCTCCGCCGAGGGTCGTCCCTCGGCGCGGATGGTGCTGCTCAAGGGCTTCTCGCCCGACGGCTGGGTGTTCTTCACCAACCTCGGCTCACGCAAGGGCATCGAGCTGCGCGGCAACGCGCACTGCTCACTGCTGTTTCCCTGGCACCCCCTCGAGCGGCAGGTCCGCGTCGACGGCATCGCCACCGAGCTGCCGCGCGCGGACGTCGACGACTACTTCGCCCAGCGGCCCCGCAACTCCCGCCTCGGTGCGCACGCCTCGCACCAGTCGCGCGAGGTGTCCTCCCGCGCCGAGCTGGACGCCGCCTGGGCGGCCGCGGACGCGTCGTACCCCGACGAGGTGCCGGTGCCCGACGAGTGGGGCGGGTTCCGGGTCACGCCCGATGCCGTGGAGTTCTGGCAGGGCCGCCCGGGCCGCATGCACGACCGCCTGGTCTACCGGCCGGAGGCCGACACCGACACCCACCCCTCCGGCTGGACCACCCACCGCCTCGCCCCCTGATCGGCTCTTGCCGGGATAGTCCGTGACGAAACGCATGCGATGACGTCCTGCTGACCTGCGAAACGTCACGGACTATCCCGAGAGGGGTCCTAGGGTCGGGGGATGAGGCGCCCCCCTGCCCTGGTCCTGTCGGTGTTGGTTCCGGTCGCGCTGGCGTGCGCGTCGCTGGGAGTGGCGTCCGTCGGCACGTCGTACGGCGTGCCTGTCGCGGCACGCAGCGCCCCCGCGCGCACCGCCACCGCCGCCGGTGGACGCGGGGTGGCGCACGTGCCGGTGCCGGCGGCCGGGCGGGCGGTGGACACGAGCCGTCCCGACCACGTGATCGGCACCGGGACCGCCCTCAGCTGTACCGGCGCCGATGTGGTGCGGGCGGTCGCGAAGGGTGGCGTGATCACCTTCGACTGCGGTGCCGACCCGGTGGTGATCGCGATGCACCGGACCGCCAAGGTCGTGAACACCAGCAACCGGGTGGTCATCGACGGCGGTGGCCTGGTCACGCTGAGCGGGCTGGGGCAGCGCCGGATCCTCTACCAGGACACCTGCGACAAGCGGCAGATCTGGACCACCGACCACTGCGACGACCAGGCTCACCCCCGACTCGTCGTCCAGCACCTGACCTTCGCGGCCGGCGACTCGACCGGCCAGACCTTCGAGGGCGGTGGCGGTGGCGCGATCTTCGACCGTGGTGGTCAGCTGAAGATCGTCGACAGCACCTTCGTCGACAACCGGTGCGACCCGACCGGCCCGGATCTCGGAGGCGCGGCGGTCCGCGCGCTCAGCCAGTACGCCGGGCGGCCGGTGTGGGTGGTCGGCAGCACGTTCCACGGTGGCGTCTGCAGCAACGGCTCGGCCCTGAGCAGCATCGGGGTGTCATGGCAGGTGCTCAACAGCCGCTTCGCCCGCAACCGGGCGGTCGGTCACGGCGCGAACCCGGCGGGCCCGGGCACCCCCGGGGGAGGGTCCGGCGGGGCGATCTACACCGACGGCAACACCTACCGGCTCACGGTCGCCGGCACCGTGCTGCGGCACAACCACGCACGTGAGGGAGGCGGGGCGATCTTCTACGTCAGCAACGACCGCACCGGCACCCTGCACATCCGCCGGTCGACGCTGGCGGGCAACGTGAGCGAGCAGTTCGAGACCCGGCCCGGGATCTTCTACCTCGGGCGCGGCCCGATCGACGTACGTCACTCGATCATCCGATAGTCCGAGACGTTCTCGTCGGTCCGCCCGCCCGTGACCGACAAGAACGTCTCGGACTATCCTGGAATCTTCTTGTGAGTGAGTGATCACTCAGTTATCGTCGACGGGTGACCCGCGCCAAACCGATGGCCCCCGACGACCGCCGCCAGGCGATCGTCGAGGCGCTGATCCCGCTGCTCGTCGAGCGCGGGGGCGAGGTCACCACCCGGGAGATCGCCCAGGCCGCTGGGATCGCGGAGGGCACCATCTTCCGCGTCTTCGCCGACAAGCGCAGCCTGTTTCTCGCCGCCGCGGAGGAGGCGATGAACCCGGCGGGCGGTGAGCAGGCCTTCGACGCCGCGCTCGCCGGCGTCACCGACCTGCGCGAGGGCGTCGTCGTCGTCACCAACCGGGTGCTCGACCGGATGCGGCTGACGATGTCGGTGATGATGGCGGTCCGCCCGCAGCTCATCGCCATCTTCCACGAGGAGAAGCAGGCCGGCCACAAACCGGAGATGGGACCACCCGCCTTCGTGCTCAAGGCCCAGAACGACCTGCACGGGCGGCTGCTGCGCCTCTTCGAGCCGCATGCGGCGCGGCTCTCAGTCGACCCCGGCACCGCCGCGGTCGCCCTGCGCAGCCTGATCTTCGGTGCCCACCGCCCGGAGCTCGGCATGTCGCCGGCCCTGACTGCTGACCAGATCGCCGACCTGCTGCTCGACGGCGTACTCACTCGGAAGGACCGCTAGATGCTGCTCCGCCTCGTCCGTCGTTTCCTGGCCACCTACCGCCGCCCGTTGGCCATCGTGGTCGCGCTGCAGTTCGTCGGCACGCTCGGTGCGCTCTACCTGCCCAGCCTGAACGCCGACATCATCGACAAGGGCGTCGTCACCGGTGACACCGGCTACATCGTCCGGATCGGCGCGCTGATGCTCGGTGTCGCCTTCCTGCAGGTCGCCTGCTCGGTCGGCGCGGTCTGGTTCGGCGCACGTACGGCGATGGGTTTCGGCCGCGACGTGCGGGCCTCGATCTTCCACCGGGTGGGGACGTTCTCCCAGCGCGAGGTGCAGGACTTCGGTGCCCCGAGCCTGATCACCCGCGAGACCAACGACGTCCAGCAGGTGCAGATGCTGGTGCTGCTGTCGTGCACGCTGATGGTGATGGCGCCGATCATGATGGTCGGCGGCGTGATCATGGCGATGCGCGAGGACCTCGGCCTGTCCTGGCTGATCGGGGTGACGGTGCCGGTCCTGGCGATCGCGCTGGCCTTCATCATCTCGAAGATGGTGCCGAGCTTCCGGGTCATGCAGGTCAAGATCGACGAGGTCAACCGGCTGCTCCGTGAGCAGATCACCGGTGTCCGTGTGGTCCGTGCGTTCGTCCGCGAACCGCTGGAGACCGAGCGCTTCGCCGGCGCCAACGCCGACCTGACCGCGGTCGCGACCCGCGCCGGACGCTGGCAGGCCGCGATGTTCCCGACCGTGATGGTGGTCGCCAACGTCGCCTCGGTGGCGGTCCTGTGGTTCGGCGGCCACCGGGTCGGTTCCGGCGAGATGCAGGTCGGTGCGCTGACGGCCTACCTCGCCTACCTGATGCAGATCGTGATGTCGGTGATGATGGGCACGTTCATGATGATGATGATCCCGAGGTCGGCGGTCTGCGCCGACCGGATCATGGAGGTGCTCGAGACCGAGACGTCGGTCGCCCTGCACGACGAGCCCGTCACCGAGCTGCCACGGCGCGGCACCCTGGAGTTCGAGGGCGTCGAGTTCAGCTATCCCGGTGCCGATGCGCCGGTCCTGCGCGACCTGAGCTTCTCCGTCGAGCCGGGGAGGACGGTGGCCGTGATCGGCTCGACCGGCGCCGGGAAGAGCACGTTGGTCAACCTGGTCCCACGGCTGTTCGACGTCACCGAGGGGAGCCTGCGCATCGACGGCGTCGACGTGCGCCGGCTGGCCCCGGCCTTGCTCTGGTCGCTGATCGGGCTGGTGCCCCAGAAGGCCTACCTGTTCTCCGGGACGGTCCGCTCCAACCTGCTGCACGGCAAGCCGGAGGCGACCGACGAGGAGCTCTGGGAGGCGCTGGAGATCGCCCAGGCCGACGACTTCGTCCGTGAGATGCCCGACGGCCTCGACTCCCCGATCACCCAGGGTGGCACCAACGTCAGCGGTGGCCAACGGCAACGGCTCGCGATCGCGCGGGCGGTGATCCGGCGTCCGGAGATCTATCTGTTCGACGACTCGTTCTCGGCGCTCGACCTGGCCACCGACGCGCGGCTGCGCGCCGCGCTGCGTCCGGTCACCCGCGACTCGACGGTGCTGATCGTCGCGCAGCGGGTCTCCACGATCCGTGACGCCGACCAGATCTTGGTGATGGAGGACGGCGCGGTCGTCGGCCGCGGCACGCACCATTCGCTGCTCGACGACTGTCCGACGTACCAGGAGATCGTCGCCTCCCAGCTGAGCGCCGAGGAGGCAGCATGAGCGACGACGAGCAGGTCTCGACAGGCTCGACCAGCGGCTCGGCCGGCGGGAAGCTGAAGGAGACGGAGCGCGTCCAGGCGGGACCGGGCCCCGGGCGGGGGCCGTTCGGCGGCGGCATGGTCGGCCAGAAGGCCAACAACTTCAAGCCGTCCGCCAAGCGGCTGATCCGGCGGATGGGACCGGAGCGGCACAAGGCGTACGGCGTGATCGGGCTGGCCGTGCTCAGCGTCGGCCTGATGTCGCTCGGCCCGCGCATCCTGGGTCGCGCCACCGACCTGATCTTCGCCGGCGTGCTCGGAAAGCAGCTCTCCGACAGTGGCAAGGTGCCCGACGGCGCCAGCCGGCAGCAGGTCGTCGAGGGTCTTCAGCAGTCCGGCCAGGACAAGCAGGCCTCGATGATCGCCTCGATGAAGGACTTCGTCGTGGGCCGCGGCGT
>JAWWPM010000032.1:0-5712 GCA_033854915.1 Nocardioidaceae bacterium | reverse complement strand
GCCAGGTCGACGTCCGCCTCGGACGCCTCGGCAACCTCCGCGAGCACCTCCTCGGTGGCGGGACTGATCGTCTTGAACGACTTGCCGGAGCCGTCGACGAACTCGCCGTTGATGAAGAGGCCGTACGACGGCTTGATGTCGACGATGCTGCGCGACTCGGGGGCGGGGGCGTACTCGAACATGGGGGCCTCAGTCCAGCGTGAAGTAGTCGGGACCGGAGTAGCGACCGGTCGTCATCTTGGTGCGCTGCATCAGCAGGTCGTTGAGCAGGGTGGAGGCGCCGAAGCGGAACCAGTCGGGGTCGAGCCAGTCAGGCCCGCAGGTCTCGTTGACCATCACGAGGTACTTGATCGCGTCCTTGGTGGTCTTGATGCCACCCGCGGGCTTCACGCCGACCATCTGGCCGGTCTGCTCGCGGAAGTCGCGGACCGCCTCGACCATCACCATCGTCACCGGCAGCGTGGCCGCCGGCTGCACCTTGCCGGTGGAGGTCTTGATGAAGTGGGCGCCGGCCATCATCGCCAGCCAGCTGACCCGTCGTACGTTGTCGTAGGTCTGCAGCTCGCCGGTCTCGAAGATCACCTTGAGGTGGGCGCTCGACCCGTCGGGCCGGGCGCAGGCCGCGCGGACGGCGACGATCTCGTCGTGGACCTGGCTGTAGTGACCGGACAGGAAGGCACCACGGTCGATCACCATGTCGATCTCGTCGGCGCCGGCAGCCACCGCGTCACGCACGTCGGCGAGCTTGACGTCGAGCGCCGCGCGCCCGCTGGGGAACGCCGTGGCGACGGAGGCCACGTGCACGCCGCTGGTGCCGAGCGTCTCCTTGGCCACGGCGACGAGGTCGGGGTAGACGCACACCGCAGCGGTCGCGGGGCAGGTCGGGTCGGCCGGGTCGGGCCGCATCGCCTTGGCGGCGAGGGCGCGCACCTTGCCGGGGGTGTCCTGCCCCTCCAGTGTGGTCAGGTCGACCATCCGGATCGCGAGGTCGATCGCGTAGGCCTTGGCCGTGGTCTTGATCGAGCGGGTGCCGAGGCTCGCCGCGCGGGCCTCGGCGCCGACCTGGTCGACACCGGGGAGGCCGTGCAGGAAGCGCCGCAACGAGGCCTCGGAGGCCGTGATGTCGGCCCAATCGTTACGCACCGCCCCTGTGGTCGTGGCTGTGCTGCTCATCGAGCCAGCATAGAGTTGACGGTCCCGGGCGCGGAATCCGAGAGGCCGACGTGGTCCTCGTCGCCCGGTACGACGTGAGGGGGGCAGGTGGCCACCGAGGAGCTGCAACGCTTCCGGCCGACCAACGGCCGTGCGATGGGGGTGCTGGGCATCCTCCTGTGCGTGGCCCTGGGGGCGGTGTTCGTCACGTCGGCGTCACCCGCGACGGCCGTGCCGGCGACGCTGGCCTGCGCGTTCGGCGCGCTGCTGGTGTGGGCCGCGATGCTGAGACCCACCGTGGCCGCGACCTCCCGCGAGCTGCGGATGCGCACCATGTTCGAGACCGTCGAGATCCCGCTCGCCTCCATCGACACCGTGCTCGTCCGGCGCTACCTGCTGGTGCGCTCCGGTGGCCGCAAGTACATCTGCCCCGCGATCAGCCGGTCCCTGCGCAAGACCGTCCGCTCCGAGATGAAGTGGACCGGTGGTGGCGGCGGCAACATGCTGATGCCCGGGGTCGCGGCGGACGGCGGCGCCCGGAGCTCGGTGGCACAGGACGCCGGCGACCAGCGCGACGTGGCCTATCCCGACTTCGTCGAGCAGCAGATCCAGCAGCTCGCCCGCAACGACCGGTCCGCGCGCGGCATCGAGGAGCGGTCGGAGGAGGAGTACGAGCTGGGGTCCCAGACCGTGCGCCACACCGCCTGGCCCGAGGTCATCGGGCTGGTCGTGCTCGCTTTGGCCTTCGTGGTGTCCCTGGTCGTCTGAGTCCCGACTCCGCTCCATCCGAGGAGTCAGATCCCGGCGGCGGCCTTGATGTCGTCCCGCAGGGCGTCGAGCCGCGCCGCTGCGGAGATCCGGGCGGCGTCGACCCCGGCCTCCGCGTCGACGGGTACGACGACCTCGAGGTAGCACTTGAGCTTCGGCTCGGTGCCGCTCGGGCGGACGATGATCCGCGCGTCGTCGGCCAGCCGGTATCGCAGGCCGTCGGTGGGCGGCAGGCCGGCGGAGCCCTCGGCGAGGTCGTCGATCCCGACCACGGTCAGCCCGCCGAGCGTGGTCGGTGGCGTCGCCCGCAGGCGCTCCATGGCGGCGCCGATCTCGGCCAGGTCGGACACCCGCACCGAGAGCTGGTCGGTGGCGTGCAGCCCGTGTGCCAGCGCGAGGTCGTCGAGGACGTCGACGAGGGTGCGGCCCTGCGCCTTCTCCGACGCGGCGAGCTCGCACAGCATGAGCAGCGCCGAGACGCCGTCCTTGTCCTTCACGTGCTCGGGGTCGACGCAGTAGCCCAGGGCCTCCTCGTAGCCGAAGACGAGTCCTTCGACCTTGCTGATCCACTTGAAGCCGGTCAGCGTCTCGGCGAACGGCTGGCCTGCGGCGGCGGCCATCCGGGACAGCAGCGTCGAGGAGACGATCGAGCAGGCGAAGGTGCCGGTCCGGCCGGTGGTGAGCAGATGGTGGGCGAGCAGCGCGCCGACCTCGTCACCGCGCAGCATCCGCCAGCCGTGCGGCCCCGACACCGCGGCCGCACAGCGGTCGGCGTCCGGGTCGTTGGCCACCACGAGGTCGACGTCCCTGTCGCGCGCCAGCGCCAGCGCCAGGTCCATGGCGCCCGGCTCCTCCGGGTTGGGGAACGCGACAGTCGGGAAGTCGGGGTCGGGCTGCTCCTGCTGCTCCACGACGTACGGCGCCGCGAAGCCCGCCGTCTCGAGCACCTGGACCACCGAGGTGCCGCCCACGCCGTGCAACGGGGTGTAGGCCAGGCGCAGGTCGCGCGGCCCGTCACCGGCCAGCGAGGCGACCGTGTCGAGGTAGGAGTCCACGACACCCTCGTCGAGGATCTTCCAGCCGGTGCCGCGCGGCACGTCCGCCAGGGCGCCGACCGCCGCGATGTGATCGGCGATCTCGCCGTCCGCGGGCGGCACGATCTGACTGCCGTCGCCGAGGTAGACCTTGTAGCCGTTGTCGCGCGGAGGGTTGTGGCTCGCGGTCACCATCACGCCGGCCACGCAGCCCAGCTCCCGGATCGCGAAGGCCAGCAGTGGGGTCGGCAGCGGCCGGGGGAGCACGAGCGCGTGCAGCCCGGCGCCGGCCATCACCTCGGCGGTGTCGCGGGCGAAGACGTCGGAGTTGTGGCGGGCGTCGTAGCCGATCACGACGGAGGCCTCGCGCGGCGCCCCCTGGTCACGGAGGTACGCCGCGAGGCCGGCCGCGGCGCGGATCACGACCGCGCGGTTCATCCGGTTGGACCCGGCACCGAGCTCACCGCGCAGCCCGGCCGTCCCGAACTCCAGGCTGCCGTCGAACCGGTCGGCCAGGTCGGCGGTGTCACCGGACTCGATCACCTGCTCGAGCTCGGCGCGGGTCGCGGGGTCGGGGTCCTCGGCTGCCCAGGCCCGGGCGCGCGTGATGAGCTGGTCGGCGTTGGGGTCGTCCACCCCGGCAGGCTAGTGGTGCTGGGGCATGATCGGCAGATGACCCGACCTCCGCCGCCCACGGGGCCCGAGCAACCGGTGGGCGACCGCATCCGGGAGCTCGACGCGCTCGTCGGCCGGGACCGATTCGTCGAGGTGTGCACCGACCTGCTCGCCGGCGCCCCGCGCACGTCGTACGTCCCGGAGCTGCGCTACCTGACCGGGCACGGGTGGGAGCCCGGCTCGGCGATCCTCGACCCGGAGGTCTGGAAGGACTACTGGGTGCGCACCTGGGGTGCGCGCGGGCTGCTGCACTGCTGGAGTGACCGCGCCACCGACGCCGTGGTCGGCGGTCTGGGCGACGAGCACTACCGGCCTGCGGAGATGTGCCTGAAGGTCGCCGCGAAGCACGACGTGGCCGGCGCCGGGCCGGGTGCCGCCAGGCTCGCGACGCACGAGCTCCCGCGCGTACGCGTCCAGGCGGTCCGCACCCTCGGGTTCGTCGGTGACACCGAGCACGTCGAGGTCGTCCGCGCCGCGCTCGACGACCCGGAGCAAGCGGTCCGCACCCAGGCGGCCCGGGCCTGGGCCCGGATGGCGCAGCGGCTCGACCTGACTGATCCGGGCTGAGCCTGCTCACCTAGGGTCGGGCGCATGTCGCCGACCAAGAAGCAGGAACGCCGCACCCAGCTGATTGTCGACACCCTCGCTGACGCGTTCGCGCCGCTGATGAAGGCAGACCCCCCGGCGTTCCGGGCCAAGTACCGCAAGATGGCCAAGGACCCGCACGCTTTCTTCCGGGGCACCGCGTGCCTGTTCGACGCCGACGTGACGGGCATCGACGACCCCTTCGTGGACGAACGCTGCTCGCGGATCTGGATCCACGGCGACCTGCACGTGGAGAACTTCGGCACCTACCTCAGCTCCGACGGCATCCTGGTCTTCGACGTGAACGACTTCGACGAGGCCTACCTCGGCCACTTCACGTGGGACCTGATGCGCTTCGCGGCGAGCCTGGCGCTGACCGGCTGGCAGAAGGCCCTGCCCGAGGCCGATGTACGACGCCTGGTCGCGCGCTACGTCCGCGCCTACCTCCAGCAGATCAACCACTACCTGCAGACCGACGACGACACCGACTTCGCCCTCGACCTCGAGACGGCGACCGGGCCGGTGCTCGAGGCGCTGGTCGAGGCGCGGCTGATCCGCCGGGCCGACCTGCTCGACCAGCTGACCTACGTCGAGGACGGCGCCCGGCGTTTCCAGGCCGATGCGTCCGTGCGCCGGCTCTCCCGCACCGAGCACGCCAAGGTGCGCCGGGCCTTCGACGCCTACCTGGACACCATCCCTGACTCCAAGCGCTTCGACCGCGACCTTTTCTACGACGTGCGCGACATCGCCGGGAAGTCCGGCTTCGGCATCGGCAGCGCGGGCCTGCCGGCTTACAACGTGCTGGTCGAGGGCTACAGCCAGGCGCTCGACAACGACGTCGTGCTGTCCATGAAGCAGGCCAACGTGCCGGCGCTGAGCCGGTTCGTCGACTCCGACGAGATCGACGGCTACTTCGACCACGAGGGCCAGCGCACCGTGGTCAGCCAGCGCGCGCTGCAGGCGCACACCGACCCGCTGCTCGGTTACACCCGGATCGACGGGACCGGTTACGTCGTCTCGGAGATCTCGCCCTACGAGGTCGACCTCGACTGGGGCGGCATCAACGAGCCCGAGGAGATCGCCGAGGTGGTCGACCAGCTCGGCCGGGCGACCGCGAAGATCCACTGCGCCTCCGACGAGGACAGCGAGCAGGACCTGGTCGACTTCCAGGTCGAGCAGGCGATCGCCACCTGCCTCGAGGGGCGGCGCAAGGGGTTCACCGAGCACATCGTCGAGTTCGCGCTGGGGTACGCCGTACGCGTGCGGGAGGACCACGCGCTCTTTGTCGACGCCTTCCGCGAGGCGCGGATCGGGATCAGCGCGACCTAGATCGCGGGGACGATCCGGGTCAGCAGGTCGCCCATCCGGCTCGCGGCGGCCCGGCCGGCCTCGAGCACCTCGGCGTGGTCGAGCGGCTCCCCGGAGATCCCCGCGGCGAGATTGGTGACCAGCGAGATGCCGAGCACCTCGAGCCCCGCCTCGCGGGCGGCGATGGCCT
>JAWWPM010000031.1:0-4083 GCA_033854915.1 Nocardioidaceae bacterium | reverse complement strand
ACGTGCCGAGCAGGCCCGCGCCGACGACGTGGACCGGCCCGGTCAGCTCATTCATCCGGGACGGTCCTCACGCGGGTGAGGTCGCTGCGGAGCGTGGCGGCACCGTGCAGGTAGACGTGCGTGACCTCGGCCTTCGGCAGCTCGGACTCGACGTGCGCGAGCAGGCGTACGACGCGCGGCATGGAGCCCGCGATCTCGAGCTCGCGGGCGCACAGCAGCGGGATCTCGCCGAAGCCCAGCTGCCGGGCGGCGTACGCCGGGAACTCCGCGTGCAGGTCGCCGGTCGCGGTGAACACCACGCTGATGAAGTCGTCGACCTCGAGCGCGTTGGCCTCCATCACGGCGAGCACCAGCTCGGCCACCCGGTCGAGCATCTGCTCCCGGGTGTCCGCCTCGAGCTGCGTGGCTCCGCGCACCGCGCGCACCGACATCGTCTCCTCCTCGGTCGCGACGACCCTACCGAGCGACCGGCTCAGAGCCCCGCGGTGTCCAGCAGCGTGCCCAGCTCGGCACGGTCGAGCTCGCGGAGCCTGCCCTGCTTGAGCTGGCCGAGGCCGACCGGACCGATCCGGGTGCGGGTGAGCCGCTGCACCGGGTGGCCGACCTCGGCGAGCAGCCGGCGCACGATCCGGTTGCGGCCCTCGTGGATCACCAGCTCGACGATGCTCTTCTCGCCGTGCGTCGAGATCACCTTCGCCCGCGACACCTGCACCGGCCCGTCCTCGAGGGTCACGCCCTTCCTCAGCCGGTCGAGCGTCGCCCTGCTGACCGCTCCGGCGACCTCGGCGACGTACGTCTTGTCGATCTCGTACGACGGGTGCGCCAGCTTCTGCGCGAAGTCGCCGTCGTTGGTGAGGATGATCAGCCCGTCGGTGTCGGTGTCGAGCCGGCCGACGTGGAACAGCCGCTCCGGCCGGTCGGCGACGTAGTCGGTGAGCGTCGGCCGGCCCTCGGGGTCGGACATCGTGGAGACCACGCCGGTGGGCTTGTTGAGCACCAGGTAGACGTGGGCGCTGACCGGTGGCAGCCGCCTGCCGTCGACCCGGATCACGGCCGTGTGCGGGTCGACCTTGGTGCCGAGCCGGGTCACGACCTCGCCGTCGACCTCCACCGAGCCGGCCAGCATCAGCTCCTCGCACTTGCGGCGGCTCGCGATCCCGGACTGGGCGAGCAGCTTCTGCAGCCGGATCAGCCCGTCGTCGTCGATCCCCGTGAGGGCCTCGCTCACGAGGTCTCGTCGGCGGCGGGGAACTCGTCCAGCTCGCCCTCGAGGTCGGCCATGTCCGGCAGGAACGGCGCCAGCTCCGGCAGCCCGTCGAGCGACGTGAGCCCGATCCGCTCCAGGAAGTAGGTGGTGGTGCGGTAGAGGTGCGCCCCGGTCTCGTGGTCGGTGCCGGCCTCCTCGACCAGGCCACGGGTGAGCAGGGTGCGCATCACGCCGTCGACGTTGACCCCCCGCACCGCGGAGACGCGGGCGCGGCTGACCGGCTGCTTGTAGGCGACCACGGCCAGGGTCTCGAGCGCGGCCTGGGTGAGCCGCGCCTGCTGCCCGTCGAGCACGAACTTCTCCACCACGGGGGCGTAGTCGTCGCGCGTGTAGTAGCGCCAGCCACCGGCGACGTTGCGCAGCTCGAACCCGCGTCCCTGCTCGTCGTACTCCCGGGCGAGGTCGGTGAGCGCTCCCCCGACCTCGGCGACCGGGTAGCCGACGGCCGTCGCCAGCGTGACCTGGTCCAGCGGCTGGTCGGCGACCATCAGCACCGCCTCCAGGGCGGGCCGCAGCTCGGCCACCGGGATCGCCAGGGTCTCCCCCTCGGGCTGCTCGGTCTCGACCTCGTGCTCAGTCATCGGTGTCTCCTGTCTCCGGTGGTTGAGGAGGTTGCTCTGCAACCGTTGGTTCCTGAGGTGGTTGCGCTGCAACCGTCTCGAAGGGCTCGAAACCTCCGGACTCCTCCGTCCCCGGCACCGGCTCCTCGACCTCCGGCTCCCCGTCGAACTCGTCGGTGATCTCGACCTCGCCGTCCTCGGCGCCGGTCCAGCGGATGGTCAGCTCGCCCAGCGGGGTCATCTGCTCGAACGCCACGGCGCCCTCGCGGAACAGCTCCAGCAGCGCCAGGAACCGGGCCACCCGGGTCAGCATGTCCGGCGCGTCACCGGCCAGCGCCCGGAAGGTCAGGGTGCCCTGGCGCCGGAGTCGGTCGACCACGATCACCGCCTGCTCCTTGACGCTCACCGTGGGCGCGTGGATGTGGGCCAGGGACAGCTCGTAGACCGGCTTCGGCTCCAGCGCCTTCGCCGCCAGCGCCGCGAACTCCTCCAGGCCGAGCCCGATCAGCACGTCGGGCAGCAAACCCGCGAACCGCTCGTCGAGGCCGACCGCACGCGGGTGGCGGAGCGCCTCGGCGCCGATGCGCTGGGCGATCAGGGCGGCGACCTGCTTGTAGGCGCGGTACTGCAGGAGCCGGGCGAAGAGCAGGTCGCGCGCCTCGAGGAGCGCGAGGTCCTCCTCGTCCTCGACATCGCCCTGCGGCAGCAGCCGCGCGGCCTTGAGGTCGAGGAGCGTCGAGGCGACCACCAGGAACGACGTGGTCTGCTCGAGGTCCCACTGCGGGCCACCGCGCTTGATGTGGGCGATGAAGTCGTCGGTGACCGTCGACAGCGCCACCTCGGTGACGTCCATCTTGTGCTTGGAGATCAGGCTCAGCAGCAGGTCGAACGGTCCCTCGAAGTTGTCGAGGCGGACGGCGAACGCGGCGTCCAGCGGCTGGTCGACACCCGTGGCCAGATCGGCCTCCACGGTGGCAGGCGTCATCGTCCGGTGAGTCTCTGCACCAGCTGCGAGTCGTCGCCGTTGGTCTCGAGGTCGGCCAGCGCCATCGCGACCGCTTCCCGGACCAGCCGCCCGCGGTCGACGGCCAGCCCGTGCAGGCTGCGCAGGGCGAGCCGGGCACGCTCGATCTCGAGCAGCTCGGCCGCCGTGACGTAGACGGTCATCTTCTCGTCGTGGCGGACCCGGCCACTGGGGCGGCCACGGCGGCCGGCGGCATCGCGCTCTTCCTGGCGCTCGGCCTCACCGGGGCCCCGGAAGAGGTCGTCGGCCGCCGGCAGGCTTACTCGTCGCGCCACCGGACCAGCACTTCCTTGGCCAGCTGCCGGTAGGACACCGCACCGGCCGAGCTCGACGCGTAGCTGGTGATCGGCTCGCCGGCGACGGTCGAGTCGGAGAACTTCACGGTCCTGCGGATCACGGTGTGGAAGACGGTGTCGCCCCAGGCCTCGACCAGGCGCGCCATCACCTCCCGGCCGTGGAGCGTGCGGCCGTCGAACATGGTGCCGAGCACGCCGTCGATCTCGAGGTCGGGGTTGAGCCGCTCGCGCACCTTGTCGATCGTGGTCTTCAGCAGCGCGACGCCGCGGAGCGCGAAGTACTCGCACTCCAGCGGCACGATCACGCCGTCGGACGCGGTCAGCGCGTTGACGGTGAGCAGCCCGAGCGACGGCTGGCAGTCGATCAGGATCACGTCGTACTTCTTCAGCGCGGGCCGGAGGACGCGCTGCAGGGTCTGCTCGCGCGCCACCTCGTGGACCAGCTGCACCTCGGCGGCGGAGAGGTCGATGTTGGACGGCAGCAGGTCCATGTTCTCGAAGCCGCTGGGCACCACCACGTCGTCGAGCGTGACGTCGCGCTCCATCAGCAGGTTGTAGATGCTGAGGTCCATCGTGTGCGGGTTCATGCCGAGCCCGACCGAGAGCGAACCCTGGGGGTCGAAGTCGACGAGGAGGACCTTGCGGCCGTACTCGGCGAGGGCGGCACCCAGGTTGATCGTGGTCGTGGTCTTGCCGACCCCGCCCTTCTGGTTGCACATGGAGACCACGCGGGCCGGGCCGTGGTGGGTCACCGGCTCAGGCTCCGGGATGTCGATCATCGGCCGGCCGGTCGGGCCCTTGGGCCGCTCGGCGGCCGCGGCCGGGGCGTGCACGGTCGGCGCCGGCTCGGCGGTGCGGGCGGCCGCCATGATGTCGTCGAACGTGGGGGCCGAGGGCGGCGCGGGCGTCGGGTCCTGCTGCGCGGCGGGCACGGGA
>JAWWPM010000030.1:0-10991 GCA_033854915.1 Nocardioidaceae bacterium | reverse complement strand
CGGCAGCGGCGGCCACACCAGCCGCCCGCACCTGACCGAGGACCTCACCTTCGCCCTCGCCAAGCTGGTCACCGAGCTGCCCGCGGTGCTCTCTCGTCGCCTCGACCCCCGCGCGGGCGTGAGCGTGGTCTGGGGGCGCGTCTCGGCCGGCCGGGCCACCAACGTCATCCCCGACACCGGCACGCTCAGCGGCACGGTCCGGATGCTCGACGCGGTCGCCTGGGGCGACATGGAGCAGCGGATCCGCGCCCACGTCGACGAGATCCTCGCGCCGTACGGCGTGCGGGCCGAGGTCGACTACCGGCGCGGCGTCCCGCCGGTGGTCAACGAGGCCGGCTCGATCGCCCTGCTGGCCGGCGCGGTGGACGCCGTGCTCGGCACCCAGGGGCGGGCGCCGAC
This sequence comes from Nocardioidaceae bacterium, assembly GCA_033854915.1. Taxonomy (GTDB): domain Bacteria; phylum Actinomycetota; class Actinomycetes; order Propionibacteriales; family Nocardioidaceae; genus Nocardioides. The sequence goes on along the minus strand of JAWWPM010000030.1, from coordinate 10,592 downwards.
GTCGCAGAGCCTCGGCGGTGAGGACTTCGCGTGGTACCTCACCCGCGTCCCCGGCGCCATGGGACGGCTCGGGACCCGCGAGCCCGGGGGCCCGACGTACGACATCCACCAGGGCAACCTGCGGATCGACGAGCGTGCCGTCCCGATGGCCGCCAAGCTCCTGGCGACGGTCGCGGTCCAGTCCTTGGCCCTGACGCACTAGACCGTTCGGGACCTTCGTCCCTCATCGTGTAACAACTGGAACAACACCGCCTGCCGGGTGACATACGCCCGGTGATGTGGCCTAAGGTGACCCCGGAATCCGCGACGAACAAAAGGGTGGCGGTCGAAACCAAGGAGGGCATCTTGCGTCGAACGAGCAAGATCGCTGCCGTGACCGTGGTGGCGTGTTTGGCGCTCACAGGGTGCGGCAAGAAGAGTGACAGTGGCACGACGACCACCGGGTCGGAAGACATCTGCACGACCGCCAAGGGCGATGGACCCAAGATCGGCCTGGCCTACGACGTGGGCGGCCGGGGCGACCAGTCCTTCAACGACGCGGCCTACGTCGGCGTCTCGAAGGCCGTGACGGACTTCAGCGGCTCCTGCCTCGAGGGTGAGGCCCAGGACGGCGAGGCCGAGTCGGCTCGCGAGGACCGCCTGACCCAGATGGCCGAGAACGGCGCGACCGCCGTGATCGGTGTCGGCTTCGCCTACAGCGACGCCGTGAACGCGGTGGCCCCGAACTACCCGAAGGTCAGCTTCGCGGTGGTCGACGGGTTCGACCCCGACAAGACCCCGAACAAGAACGTCGCGTACTTCTCGTTCGCGGCCAACGAGTCCTCCTACCTGGTCGGCGTCGCTGCGGCGCTCACCACCAAGAGCAAGCAGGTGGGCTTCGTCGGCGGTGTCCACGTCGACCTGATCAAGTCCTTCGAGGCCGGCTACACCGCCGGTGTCCACGCCGTGGACCCGAGCATCAAGGTGGACGTGGCCTACATCGAGGAGAGCAAGCTCTCCGGCTTCAACGACCCGGCCGGCGGCAAGACCGCTGCGGCCGGTGAGTTCGACCAGGGCGCCGACGTGGTCTACCACGCTGCGGGCGCCTCGGGCAGCGGCATCTTCGACGCCGCTGTCGAGGCCGGTGACGGCAACTGGGCCATCGGTGTCGACTCCGACCAGTACCTCACGGCCACGGCCGACCAGAAGCCGCACATCCTCACCTCGGCCCTCAAGCGGGTCGACGTGGCGTCGTACGACTTCATCAAGTCGGTCAACGACGGGAGCCCCGACACGAGCTACGTGACCTACGACCTCAAGAACGAGGGTGTCGGTTACGCCACGTCCGGCGGTTTCCTGGACAGCATCAAGAGCCAGATCGATGGCTACGCCAAGAAGATCGAGAGCGGCAAGATCAAGGTCCCGACGACTCCGTGACCTAGGGGTGGTGCCCGGCCCCGCCGGGTCACCACCTCGTCCACGCTTCATGTCCGGCCCGGGAGTAACCTGCTCCCGGGCCGGACGCATGACGCCTCGATGTCCGCCCAGACCCGTCCGATGACCCGGAGGTTTCACGTGGCCGCCGCCGCGCCCGTCAGCGCCGATCAGGACGTCGCAGCACCCGAGGTGAAGCTGACCGGCATCGGCAAGCGCTTCCCCGGCGTGATCGCCAACCACGACGTCAACGTCACCATCCGGCCGGCCACCGTGCACGCCCTGATCGGTGAGAACGGCGCGGGCAAGTCGACGCTGATGAAGATCCTGTACGGCGTGCAGAAACCCGACGAGGGCGAGATCCTGATCGACGGCCGGGCCCGCAGCTTCAAATCGCCGACCGACGCGATCGCGGTCGGCATCGGCATGGTCTTCCAGCACTTCATGCTGGCCGACAACCTCACCGCGCTCGAGAACGCCGTGCTCGGCGCCGAGAAGCTGCACGGCATCGGGGACGACGCCCGTGCCGAGTTCAGCGCCATCTCCGACCGCTTCGGCTTCGGGCTGCGGCCCGACGTGCTGGTCGAGGAGCTCGGCGTCGCCGACCGCCAGCGCCTGGAGATCCTCAAGGTGCTCTACCGCGGGGCGAAGGTGATCATCCTCGACGAGCCGACCGCCGTCCTGGTGCCGCAGGAGGTGGACGCGCTCTTCGCGAACCTCCGCGACCTGCGCGCGCACGGCCAGTCGGTGCTGTTCATCTCGCACAAGCTCGACGAGGTGCTGGCCATCGCCGACGACATCACGGTGATGCGCCGGGGTGCCACCGTGGGTGAGGCCGATCCGCACAACGTCACCAAGCGCCAGCTGGCCGAGATGATGGTCGGCTCCGAGCTGCCCTCGCCCGAGGTCACGGAGAGCACGGTCACCGACGAGGCCCTGCTCTCCCTCGATGGCGTCACCCTGGTCGACGACGCCGGCCGGCCGCTGCTCGCCGACATCAGCTTCACCATCCACCGCGGCGAGGTGCTCGGCATCGCGGGCGTCGAGGGCAACGGCCAGGCCGAGCTCGTCGAGACCGTGATGGGCATGCGCGACGCGACGTCCGGGACCATCCGGCTCGGCGACCAGGACGTCACCCGCTGGGACACCCGGCGACTGCGCGAGGCCGGCATCGCCTACATCCCCGAGGACCGCCACCGGCACGGTCTCCTGCTCGACTCGCCCCTCTGGGAGAACCGCATCCTCGGCCACCAGACCCGCCCGCCCAGCGCCCGCGGGCCGTGGATCGACCGCGGTGGCGCCCGCGAGGACACCACCCGCATCCTGGAGGAGTACGACGTACGCACCCCCGGGATCGACACCCTCGCGCGGGCACTCTCGGGCGGCAACCAGCAGAAGTTCATCGTCGGCCGCGAGATGAGCGGCACGCCGGCGGTGCTGATCGCCTCCCACCCGACCCGTGGCGTCGACGTCGGCGCCCAGGCGGCGATCTGGGACCACATCAAGACCGCCCGGCACGACGGGCTGGCCGTGCTCCTGATCTCGGCCGACCTCGACGAGCTGATCGGGCTCTCGGACACGATCGAGGTGATCCTGCGCGGCAAGCTGGTCGGCACCTTCGACCCGGCGAACGTCACGCCCCAGGACCTCGGTGCCGCGATGACGGGCGGCGCGGAGTGAACCGGCTGCGCACGGTCGGCTTCGCGATCCTCGCTCCGGTGATCGCGGTGGCGATCGCGATGCTGGCCACCAGCCTGGTCATCCTCTCGACCGGGAGCCAGTCGGGGGTCGGCGACTTCTGGTCGATCATCCTGGCCAAGCCCGACAACCGGATCCTGGTCAACATCGTCAACCAGACCACGATGATCTACCTCTCCGCCGTGGCCGCGGCGCTCGGCTTCCGGATGGGGCTGTTCAACATCGGCGTCGAGGGCCAGTACACCCTCGCGTCCTACGTCGCGGCGACCTTCGCCGGCGCGGCCCTTCTGCCCGGAGCCGTCAACGTGTTCGCCACCCTGGTCATCGCGATGGCCGTCGGCGCCGCCTGGGCCGGCATCGCCGGCATCCTGCGGACCACGCGTGGCGTCAGCGAGGTGATCTCGACGATCATGTTGAACGCGATCGCGGCGATCATCGTCGGCTACCTGCTCGACCGCTACGGCATCCACGGCGGCAACTCCGTGCGCACCAAGGCGCTCCAGGGCTCGTCGCACGTGAAGGGCTGGACGCCGTTCACCACCCAGGACGGCCCGATCTGGGGGATGTTCCTCCTCGCGGTGCTCGTCGGCGTCGGCTTCTGGGTGCTGCTGAACAAGACCCGCTTCGGCTTCGACCTGCGCGCGACCGGCGCCTCCCAGACCGCGGCCGTCGCCAGCGGGATCAAGGTCAACCGGATGGTGCTGGTCTCGATGCTGCTCTCGGGCGCGGTGGCCGGCCTGATCTGGATGCCCGCCTACTTCGGCGCGGCGTACACCTACGGGCCCACCTTCCAGGCGGGCCTCGGCTTCACCGGGATCGCGGTGGCCCTGCTGGGCCGCAACCAGCCGGTGGGCATGGTGTTCGGTGCCCTGCTGTTCGCCTTCCTCACCGCCCAGTCCAACTCGCTGACCCTGCTCACCGACATCTCGGCGAGCGTCGTCCAGATCACCCAGGGCGTGGCCGTGCTCGCCGTCGTCGTCGCCTACGAGCTGGTACGCCGTTCGCGCATCCGGCTCGAGCAACGGCTGGTCTCGCACACGACCCAGCCCACCCCGGAAGAGGCCACGGCATGAGTGCCCCCAGCACCGCGACGCAGGAAAGCTCCAGCGGCAGCCCGTCGCCGATGGAGCGCTTCCGCGACCTGCCCGGCAAGCGCTGGATGCTCGCCCTGGCCGTGATCGCGGTCGTCTCCGTCGTACGCATGGTCTCCGGCACCGACGACATCACCTCGGCCAACACGCTGCGCGCAGCCGTACTATCGGCCTGCCCGATCCTGCTGGCCGGCATGGGCGGCCTGTGGTCCGAGCGCGCCGGGGTCGTCAACATCGGCCTCGAGGGCCAGATGCTGCTCGGCACCTGGGGCGCGGCGTACTTCACCTACTGGTACGGCCCGTGGGTCGGGCTGCTGGGCGCGGCCGCGCTCGGCGCCGTCGGCGGACTGCTGCATGGCCTGGCGACGATCACGTTCGGCGTGGACCACATCGTCTCCGGTGTCGCGATCAACATCATCGGCCTGGGCGCCACGCAGTTCCTGGCCGAGGCCTACTTCACCGACCTCCAGAACGGCGGCCCGCGCCAGCTGACCGGGCTGGATCCGCTGCCCTACGTCACGATCCCCGGCGTCTCCGACGCCATGATCAATTTGAACAACCAGCACCTCTTCGTGATCTCCGACATCGCCGGCCTGCTGGCGGCAGTGACCACGAAGGTCTCGGCGCTGACGATCATCATCGTGGTCCTCGTCATCGCCACCGCCTGGATCCTGTGGCGTACGTCGTTCGGCCTGCGGCTGCGCTCGTGCGGCGAGAGCCCCGCGGCGGCGGAGTCGCTCGGCGTCAACGTCTACCGCTACAAGTACATCGCGGTCGTCATCTCCGGCGCGCTCGCCGGCCTCGGCGGTGCCTTCCTCGCCCTGGTCGCCTCCAGCGGGTTCGTCACCAACCAGACCGGCGGCCGCGGCTACATCGGCCTGGCCGCGATGATCTTCGGCAACTGGCGACCCCTCGGCACCGTCGGGGCATCGGTGATGTTCGGCTACACCGACGCGCTGCGGCTGCGCACCCCTGAGGCCGTGCACGCGTTGCTGCTGCTGGTCGCGCTCGGCCTGATCGCCTACGCCGGCTGGAAGGTCTACCAGGGCGCCCGCCGCTCCGCGGTCGTGATGGGCGTGCTCGGCATCGGCTTCCTGCTGTGGTACCTCCTCACCGACACCGTGCCGCGCGACTTCACCGGCATGACGCCCTACGTCGTGACCCTGCTGGTGCTGTCGCTGGCCAGCCAGCGGCTCCGAATGCCGGCGGCCGACGGGCAGGTCTATCGCAAGGGCAGCGCCGGGTGAACGCCCCTGCGGACACGTTTGACTGGGCCGCGCTGCAGGCGGCGGCGGTCGAGGCGATGAGCCACGCCTACGCGCCGTACTCCCGCTACTACGTCGGCGCTGCCGGGCTGGCCGACGACGGACGCGTGCTCACCGGCTGCAACGTCGAGAACGCCGCGTACGGCGTGGCGCTGTGCGCCGAGTGCGGCGCGGTCTCCGCACTGCACGTGACCGGGGGCGGCCGCTTCACCCACTTCGTCTGCGTCGACGCGGCCGGCGAGGTGCTGATGCCCTGTGGGCGTTGCCGGCAGCTGCTGTGGGAGAACGGCGGCCCGACCATGCAGCTGCTGACGGTCTCCGGGGTGAAGACGATGGACGAGGTGCTGCCCGATGCGTTCGGTCCCGACAACCTCGCTTGACCTCGGCGCCCCGGCGTTCGTCGCCGATCCCTACCCGTTCTTCGTCGAAGAGCGTCGGCATCCGGTCGCCTGGCACGAGGCGTCGGGGATGTACCTGACGTTCGACCACGCCTCCGCGTCGGCCGTCCAGCGCGACCGTCGCCTCGGCCGGCTCTGGCGCGACCGCGAGCCCGCGTCGTACCTCGAGCCCTTCAACCTGCTGCACCGCAACCAGATGATGGAGCACGAGCCGCCCGAGCACACCAGGCTGCGCCGGCCGGTCGCGGCGTCGTTCAACCGCGGCCACATCGAGCGGCTGCGGCCCCGGGTGCGGCAGCTCGCCGCCGAGCTGCTGGCGGAGGTCGACCCCGACGGCTTCGACGCCGTCCGCGACTTCGCCGAGCCGCTGCCGGTGCTGGTGATCTCCGAGCTGCTCGGGGTGCCGCGCGAACACGCCACCGACCTGAGGCGCTGGTCGCAGGCGATCGTGCGGATGTACGAGCCGTCGCCGTCGGCCGCCGTGGTCGACGCGGCCGTGACCGCGGCCACCGACTTCGCCGCGCTGGCGCGCGCGCTGGCCGCCATGCGCCGGTCCACGCCGGCCGACGACCTGATCACCGACCTCGTGCACACCGAGCTCTCCGACGACGAGGTGGTCGCGGCCGTGGTCCTCCTGCTCAACGCGGGGCACGAGGCGTCGGTCAACGTCTTCGGCAACGGGTTGGTCGCGATGCTCGAGCGCGGTCTGCCGCCCGGCCCCGACGCCGCGGTGACGGTCGAGGAGATGCTGCGCTTCGACTCGGCGCTGCAGCTGTTCGAGCGCACCGCCACCGAGCCGGTGGAGATCGGCGGCGTGGTCGTCGAAAAGGGCCAGAAGATCGCGGCCCTGCTCGGCGCAGCCAACCGCGACCCGGCCGTCTTCGTCGACGCCGACACCTTCGACGTACGACGCGACCCCAACCCGCACCTGGCCTTCGGCGTGGGCGTGCACTTCTGTCTGGGCGCGCCGCTGGCGCGGATGGAGCTGGCCGAGTCGCTGACCGCGCTGTTCACGACGTACCCCGGGTTGAGGCTGGCCGGCGACGTGGAGAGCCGGGGGACGTTCGTGCTCCGGGGCTACCACTCCGTGCCGGTCGCGGCGGGCCCCCGATAGGGTCCGGGCCATGCCAGATCTCTCCGGGCCGGCCCATGACGCAGTCGAGGTGATCGGCGCCAAGCGCGACCGCGGTGAGCTCAGCGACAGCCAGATCGACTGGGTCGTCGCGGCCTACACCCGTGGCGACGTGGCCGACGAGCAGATGTCGGCGCTGGCGATGGCGATCCTTCTGAACGGGATGACCCGGCGCGAGATCAGCCGCTGGACGGCCGCGATGATCGCGTCGGGGGAGCGGATGGACTTCTCCGGCCTGTCGCGGCCGACGGCCGACAAGCACTCGACCGGTGGCGTCGGCGACAAGATCACCCTGCCTCTGGCTCCGCTGGTTGCTGCATGCGGTGTCGCCGTACCGCAGCTCAGCGGACGCGGGCTGGGGCACACGGGCGGCACGCTCGACAAGCTCGAGTCGATCCCCGGCTGGCGGGCAGCCCTGTCGAACGACGAGATGCTGGCGCAGCTGGAGTCCGTCGGCGCTGTCATCTGTGCGGCGGGCGACGGGCTGGCACCGGCGGACAAGAAGCTCTACGCGCTGCGCGATGTCACCGGCACGGTGCCGGCGATCCCGTTGATCGCGTCGTCGATCATGTCCAAGAAGATCGCCGAGGGCACCGGGTCGCTGGTGCTCGACGTGAAGGTCGGCACCGGCGCCTTCATGCGCACCGTGGAGGATGCGCGCGAGCTGGCCTCGACGATGGTCGGGCTCGGCACCGACGCCGGGGTCCACACGGTGGCGCTGCTGACCGACATGTCCACGCCGCTCGGGCTCACCGCCGGCAACGCGATCGAGGTCGCCGAGTCGGTCGAGGTGCTGGCGGGCGGCGGTCCGGCCGATGTGGTCGAGCTGACGCTCGCCCTCGCGCGGGAGATGCTGGTCGGAGCCGGGCGCGACGGCCTCGACCCGGCCGACAAGCTCGCCGACGGCTCGGCGATGGATGCCTGGCGGGCGATGATCTCCGCTCAGGGCGGCGACCCCTCGGCAGAGCTGCCCACCGCCCGCGAGTCGCACGTCGTCAACGCGTCGTCGTCGGGAGTGCTCACCCGCCTCGACGCGATGGCCGTAGGCCTGGCCGCCTGGCGGCTGGGGGCGGGCCGGGCCCGTAAGGAGGATCCGGTGCAAGCCGGTGCCGGCGTCGTCTGGCACGCGCGCCCCGGGGACGACGTGCGCGAGGGAGAGCCGCTGTTCACGCTCCTCAGCGATGACACGGACCGTTTCGACCGGGCGCTCGACGCGCTCGAGGGTGGGTACGACGTCGGTGACCGCTCGTCGTACCAGCCTCAGGACCTGCTGATCGACCGCATCGGCTGACGACCAGCCGGACGCCGTGGCGAACAGATCAGCCGGCCGACCGAACCAAACGGCCGTTGGCAGCATCGGAACAGACGATGCACCATGATTCGCACAGGTCCTGACTCGCCACCGGGTCAAGGACCACAAGGGAGGCACCCCATGTCCGCACGCTACTCACGCGCACTAGGGCCGGCGCTGTCCGTGCTGGTCGTCCTGAGCGCGACGTTCGCCCTGGCGCCGTCAGCCTGGGCCGCACCGCCGTCCAACGACGACCGGGCCAACGCCATCAAGATCCAGCCGCCGGCTTCGGTGACGGGGACCCTGGTCGAGGCGACCCTGGAGACCACCAACGACTCCAGCAGCTGTGGCACCACCGACTCGTCGGTCTGGTATCACTTCACCGCCCCTGCCGGCGGCCGCATCGTCGTGCAGTTCGACGCGGCCGGCGAGATGGACTCGACGGTCGACCTCTACAAGCAGGTGCGTTCCAAGCTCATCTTCTCCGGCTGTGCCGGCACCGACGACAAGGGCAAGGCCACCCTCGAGGCGGGTCTGACGCCCGGTGCGGAGTACGCGATCCGGGTGGGCAACCAGACCGGTTCGGTCCCCGACACCTTCGCGATGCAGGTGCTGGTCCCGACCGCGCCTCCGGAGCCGCCGGGTCGCCACCTGCCTGCTCAGGGCGTCAAGAACCACGTGGACCGGGTCCTGAACCCCGGTGACGCCTATTGGACGAAGCTGCGCGCCGGCAAGACGATGCGGCTCAGCCTGCGCAGCGACCAGTGCACTTCGCTGGAGGTCTTCGGCCCCGGCACCAAGAACTTCGAGAGCACGTCTCCCCTCAAGGTGCTTCGGTGCGGCGGGTTCAGCCTGTTCACGCCGACCCAGACCGGCCGGCACTTCCTGGTGGTGCGGGCGGCCCGGGGGCGCGACGTACAGCACTATCGCCTGCAGGTCGCTCCGGCTCGCCTCGACGACACCACCCCGGGCGTACTGATCCACAACCACGCCACGATCAACGGCAGCGTCAATGGCGGTATCGACACCCGCGACCTGTTCCGCTTCGACGTCACCCGCCACAGCGCGCTGACGCTGAGGCTGGCCGGGTCGCCGACGATGACGCTGGTCCGCGACGACGGCGCGCGCATGGGTGGTGGGAACCTGATCACCCGCCGCCTCCAGGCCGGCCGCTACTTCGTGGCGGTCTCCGGGGACGGGAAGTACACCCTGAAGCTGGCCCTCAAGACGATCACGGAAGCGACGCTCCTGGTCAACGGCCATCACGTCTCCACGATCGGCCCGAAGGCGGCAGCCACGCTCCAGCTTCGGGTGAAGCCTGCGGTGGCCGGTCCGAGCCTGATCACCGTCGAGCGCCTCGACCCGATCCAGGGTTGGCAGTTCCTGCGCACCTTCGCACCAACCGTCCGCAACGGATCGGCCAAGGTCCGGTTCCACCCACCGACGGTCGGTCGGTACCGGATGCACGCCACCTACCTCGGCACCCGCGATGCCGCTCCCTCCAGCACCGGGGTCGCCCGACTGCTGGTGCAGGGTCCGCTGAGCCCGTAGGTCGTCGTCATCGCGGGGGTCGCCATTCAGGCGGCTCCCGCCTTGGCGTGCCCGGTGTCTGCTGGTCGAGCGGGGTCGTGACCAGGTCCGTCCCGCTGGTCGAGCGGGGTCGAGACCAGGTCCCTCGCCGTCTGCTTGGGTTGCTGTCTTTGAACGACTTTGGTGGTGGCGGTGGTCTCTTGGTTGCGGTTCCTCTCGCCGTTGGCTTTCGGGTACGTCGTCGTTTGAGGTGCTCCTTGTGGTTGCGGTTTCAAGATCCGAGCTCTGGTTTTCTGTGGACGATAAGTGGGCCCGAAAATATCTTCTGTGGATTATCTCGAATCGTGGGATAAACCCGGCAGATATCGACCTGATTGTCGGTGGCCGGTGATTCGATATTCCTATGTCGATCCACCACCACGATGCCCCCGCCACACCGGCTGGTGTGGTCGCCGAGCTCGTGGACCGGTTGCAGGGGCTGGGGGAGGTGCTGTGGTCCGCTCAGTCCGACGAGACTCTGGTGTCAGTGGTGGAGGGGCTCCAGGTGTTGGTGGCGGCGGCGGCCGCGGTCGAGGCGGGTGCGGTCGTCGAGGCCGAGGCCCGCGACCTGGCCAAGGAGCGGCTGGCGTATGGGTCGACGGGGGACTGGTTGACCCACGTCGGAGGCCTGCGCAAGGGCGAAGGGAAGAGGCGGGTCGTCCGGGCGCGGGCGTTGACCGGGTCGATGGACCGGGTCCGCCGCGGCCTCCTGGCGGGACGGGTGTCGCCGGGTCA
>JAWWPM010000029.1:0-11143 GCA_033854915.1 Nocardioidaceae bacterium | reverse complement strand
TCGCACAGCAGGTCGCGCCGTGCCTGGAGATCGCGACCCAGGGCCCGGGGCCAGTCCGGCTCGTGGTCGAGCCCGTGCGCGACCGCCGGCTGCAGCGGGGCGCCGGAGGTGAAGGTGAGCCACTGGGTGGCGGCGAGCACCGCGGCGACCAGGTCGGCCGGGCCGGTCGCCCAGCCGACCTTCCACCCGGTCACGCTGTAGGACTTGCCGGCGCTGGAGAGCGTCAGGGTGCGCTCGAACATCCCGGGCAGGGTCGCGATCGGTACGTGCTCGTGATCCCCGCTGTCGTCGGAGAACGTGAGGTGCTCGTAGACCTCGTCGGTGATCACCACGAGGTCGTGCTCGATGGCCACGTCGGCGACCGCCTGCAGCTCGGCCCGGGTGAGCACGGTGCCGGTCGGGTTGTGGGGGCTGTTGAGCAGCAGGAAACGGGTGCGCGGGCTGACGGCGGCGCGCAGCTCGTCGGCGTCGAGCCGGTAGTCCGGGGCGCGAAGGGTGACCACGCGGCGTACCCCGCCGGACATCTGGATCATCGCGACGTAGGAGTCGTAGTAGGGCTCGAGCACGATCACCTCGTCGCCGGGGTCGACCAGCCCGAGCAGGGCAGCGGCGATGCCTTCGGTGCAGCCGGTCGTCACCACCACCTGGGTGTCGGGGTCGAGGTCGAGGCCGTAGTGGCGGTGCTGGTGGCGGGCGATCGCCTGACGGAGTACGGCGACTCCGTTGCCGGGTGCGTACTGGTTGGCCCCCGCGGCGATCGCGTCGCGCGCAGCCTCCAGGACGGAGGCGGGGCCGTCGGCGTCGGGGAAGCCCTGGCCGAGGTTGACGGCGCCGGTGCGGATCGCCAGCTGCGACATGGTGGTGAAGATGGTCGGCGGGATGCCGTCGAGGCGGTGGGCGAGGGTCATGCCTGCGCGGCCGTCCAGGCGTTGATCAGCTCCTGCTCGCGCTCGGGCGAGAGGCCGACCCGCGGGTTGGTCGCCTGGTCCGGATGGGCCTCGGCCCAGGCCAGGGTGTCGCGGACCACCTCGGCGAACGGCCGGTGGGTCAGGCCCGTGGCCTCGGCCCGCGCCGTGCCCATGGCCAGCGCCAGCTCGGGGTTTCCCTCCGACCACAGCGGCAGCATGGCGCCGTCGACGCCCTGCTCGACCAGCCAGTCGCCGTCCACCTGGACGATGGCGGCGTCGCTGCCGAGCGCCGCGAGGGTCTCCTCGACCATGGCCGCGAACGTCGTGGACGGCCGGGCCGCGGTGAAGGCGCCGGCGACGCGGTCCTCGGCCAGCCGCACCGTCCACGCGCCCATGTCGCGGGCGTCGATGCACTGCATCGGCGCCTCCGCGGGCCCGGGCAGCAGGATCGTGCCACCGCGGGCCGCCCGCAGCACCCAGTAGGGGTAGCGGGCGGTCACGTCGCGCGGCCCCACGACGTAGGTCGGGCGGACGATCGCCAGGCCGGTGTCTGCGTAGGCCTCGCGGGCCGCGGTCTCGCAGGCCACCTTGAGTGGTCCGTAGGTCTCGCCGGTGACCTCGTCGACATCCGGTGCCGCCTCGGCGAAAAGGGGGGAGTCCTCGTCGGCGCCGACGGTGGCCGGCTCCTCGTAGACCGAGACGGTGGAGACGAAGACGTGGTGGCCGCCACGCTCTCCGAGCGCCTCGTGCAGATGGCGCACCTGGCCGGGCAGGTAGGCGCAGACGTCGATGGTCGCGTCCCACGTGAGGTCGGCGAGCACGGAGAGGTCGCCGTTGCGGTCGGCGAGGAGGTGGGTCGCGCCCGCGAGCTCGTCGGTCGGGTTGCGGTGCAGCAGGGTGACGTCGTGGCCGGCGTCGAGGGCCGCCTGGGCCATGCCGTGACCGACGAAGTGGGTGCCACCGATGATCAGGATGCGCATGTTGGGAGACTAGCCACATGGACGAGGCTCTCGCGCGTGACATCGACGCCCGCTGCCGGCTGACCGGGGAGTTCACCCTGCGGTCCGGTCAGGTGGCGAGCGAGTACTTCGACAAGTACCTCTTCGAGACCGATCCCGACCTGCTGGCCCGGGTCGCCGCGGCGATGGTGCCGCTGCTGCCCGAGGACACCGAGCTGCTCGGCGGCCTGGAGATGGGCGGAATCCCGATCGTCACCGTCGTCAGTGCGCAGTCGCGGCTGCCGGCGCTCTTCGTGCGCAAGCAGGCCAAGACCTACGGCACCTGCAAGCTCGCCGAGGGCCCCGACGTGGACGGCCGCAAGGTCACCCTGATCGAGGACGTGATCACCACCGGCGGGGCGGTGCGCGACGCGACCCGGGCCCTGCGCGAGGCGGGCGCCGTCGTCGAGACGGTGCTCTGCGCGATCGACCGCTCGCCGGGAGCCGACAACCCGCTGGCCGATGTCGGGCTGGAGATCAGGGCCGTGCTCACCAAGGCCGACCTGGACGCCGTACGCGGCTGACCGTCGTACGGCGTGCCGCGCTGCTAGCTGGTGGCTTCCTCGCCGCGCTGGCGCCACCACTCGATGCCGATCGGGATCACGGTCAGCACCAGCAGCGCGAGGATCAGCAGGTCGATGTTCTTGGCGACCCAGGGGAACGTCGAGCCGAGGAAGTAGCCCAAGCACATGATGCTGGCCACCCAGAGCACCGCGCCGACGACGCTCCAGAGCCAGAACTTGACCCGGTTCATCTCGCTCACGCCGGCGACCAGGGTCACGTAGGTGCGCACGAACGGCACGAAGCGGCCGATCACCAGCGCCTGGCTACCGTGCCGCTCGAAGAAGTCGACGGTCTGGTCGAGGTACTTCTTCTTGATCACCTTGCCATCGTGCTTGCGGACAGGTGGCCCGATCGCGCGGCCCACCTCGTAACCCACCACGTTGCCCAGGAAGGCCACGATCGTGAAGCCGGCGACGCCGAGGGCGAGACCCAGCAGGTTGGGAGTGCTGGCGAGGTTGAGCTTGTCGGTTGCCAGGAACAGCCCGATCGAGACCAGCAGGGTGTCGCCCGGCAGGAACGGGAAGAAGAGACCGCACTCGATGAAGATGATGACCAGGCTGATCAGCACGAACTGGGTGTGGAAGTGGTCGAGCAGCCAGTTGGGGTCCATCCACGGGATGCCGAGGAGCATCGTCTGCAGGCCAGTCACCCGCTGAGCCTACAGAGCGCCGTCTGACTGCAGCCTGTCCGTCCGGGAGTGTCCCGGCCCGGACCTGCGGGGTCGGTCTCGGCTAGCGTCCCGCCCATGGAGCACAGCGATCGCGACGCCTTCCTCGCGGCGGCCCGGATCGCCGCCGACCTCGTCCACCGGCCCGAGGTCGAGGCGCGGTGGTCCGACGAGAGCGCCTGCGCCGGGATGACCGTCGGTGGCCTCGCGTGTCACCTGGCCTCCCAGCTCGACACCACCGTGCGGCTGCTGGGTGCCGGGGTCTCCGAGCAGGCGCCGATCCGGCTCGAAGACCACTACGTGCGCGCGGCGTGGGTGCGCTCCGGGCCCGACGACGAGGCCAACCTCGGCATCCGTGAGGGGAGCAACGAGCAGGCAGAGACCGGGACGGCAGCATTGCGGAGCCTGGTGTCGCGTCGGCTGGAGGAGCTGCCCGATGCCCTTGCCTCGGTCTCCTCCGGCGACCCCGTGCTGATCCCGTGGCAGGGCTGGTCCCTGGCTGCGCACGACTTCCTGGTCACCCGGCTGATGGAGACCGTGGTCCACTCCGACGACCTGGCGGCGAGCGTCGGCCTCGAGACTCCCGCTTTCCCCGACGACGTCGTGCGGCCGGTGGTCGACCTGCTGACCGGCCTGGCCCTGCGCCGGCACGGCGCCACATCGGTCGTCCGGGCGCTGAGCCGGCCGCAGCGGGCACCGGACTCGATCGCCGCGTTCTGATGGCCGGCCCCCTGTCCGGTCCGGCGCCCGGAGACGACGAGCGCGCGCCGTACGACCCGATGCCCTACGGTCCCGCCGAGGTGGGTGTCGGACCCTGGCCGGGCGCGCGCGGGGAGTGGCCCACCGGAGAGGAGTACGACGTGCAGCTCCTCGCCGACGGCGACCGGCGCAACGTGGTCGACCGCTACCGCTACTGGCGGCTCGAGGCGATCGTCGCGGACCTCGACACGCGTCGGCATGACTTCCATGTGGCGATCGAGAACTGGCAGCACGACTTCAACATCGGCACGGTCGTCCGCACCGCCAACGCGTTCCTCGCCGCCGAGGTGCACATCGTCGGCAACCGCCGGTGGAACCGCCGGGGCGCGATGGTCACCGACCGCTACCAGCACCTGCGTCACCACGCCACGGCGGCCGACCTCGCGTCGTACCTCCACGAGCGCGAGATCCGGCTGCACGGCATCGACAACCTGCCCGGCTCGGCGCACCTCGAGACGACCACCGTGCCGCGACGCGTCTGCTTCCTGTTCGGCCAGGAGGGGCCCGGCCTCTCCGACGCCGCCCGCGCGGCCTGCGACGGGACCTTCTCCATCGCGCAGTTCGGCTCGACCCGCTCGATCAACGCCTCGGCGGCCGCCGCCATCGCCATGCACGCGTGGATCCGCCAGCACGCCGACCTGTCCGCCGACTCCGCGTGGCGGGGCTGAGCGCCAGGTGGGGCCTCAGCTCGAGGTCTTGGTGTAGCAGACCACCGTCCGGTTGTGGACGAGGTTCCAGATCAGCTTCGGGCGCCAGGTGAACAGGTAGGACCTGCTGTCGACGCGAGACGGGCAGCTCGCACGGCCGGCCCGGATCAGCGCCTTGCGCCCGGGGAACGCGTGGCTGGACACGGTGAACGAACCGGTCGCGCGGTAGTCGTGCTTCGAGCTGCAGGTCGTGGTGCTGTGGCTGGTGCCCGTGAGGCAGCGGGCGACCTGGTTGTCCAGTGGCAGCCCCGAGAGGGCAGGCGCCTTGTCGTCGGGCAGGTCGGCGAGGGTGCTGCCGTGGCGCAGGACGAGGTCGCACCGCAGCCACCGGGCTCCCGCGGCGATCTGGTCCGCGGTCGGCTGGAAGAAGACGAAGTCGTAGGCCGAGCGGTCGCGCACCAGGTCGGTCTGGCCGAGGGTCTTGCGCAGTCGCGGCGCGCAGGCCTTGATGCCCTGCTTGGCGATCTGGCGGTCCGACAGATCGGCCCAGGCGACTCCGGCCGGCAGGTCGGGTACGGCGATCACGCGGTCGTCGTGGGCCGACGCGCAGCTGATCGGGCTGGTCGTGTCGGTGCGCGCCGCGGCCTGCGCGGCCGTGAGGCTGCGACACTCCCCGACGGCCGGTCTGCCTCCCGCGGCGGCGGCCGACGACGTGGCCACGAACAGGCCCGCGGCGGCGAGGGCGAGGGTGAGCGGTCCGGTCAGCCAGCGGTTGCGTCGCATGTCGAGGTCTCCTCGGAGTCGGTAGCCGGACCCTACCGCCGGGGGGTCATCGGGCCCGGCCACCGCGGGACGAACGGCCCCCTGTGCGGCCCTCGCCGGGCACTAGGGTGGAAGCGCCGAACCCGCAGGTCCTACAGGAGCCCAGATGCCGATCGCCACGCCCGAGATCTATGCCCAGATGCTCGACACCGCCAAGGAGAAGGGGTTCGCCTTCCCGGCGATCAACGTCTCGTCGTCGCAGACGTTGAACGCGGCTCTGAAGGGTTTCGCCGACGCCGGCTCCGACGGGATCATCCAGATCTCCACCGGTGGTGCTGAGTACCTCTCCGGCCCCGCGGTGAAGAACATGGTCAGCGGCTCGGTCGCGTTCGCGGCGTACGCTGCCGAGGTGGCCAAGAACTACCCGGTCCACGTGGCGCTGCACACCGACCACTGCCCCAAGGACAAGCTGGACGGCTTCGTCCGGCCGCTGATCGACATCAGCGCCGAGCGGGTGAGCCGCGGCGAGGCGCCTCTGTTCCAGTCCCACATGTGGGACGGGTCGGCCGTACCCCTGACCGAGAACCTCGAGATCGCGCGAGACCTGCTGGCCAAGTGCGCCGCGGCCCACATCATCCTCGAGGTCGAGATCGGTGTCGTCGGCGGCGAGGAGGACGGCGTCGAGGGTGCCATCGACGAGAAGCTCTACACCACCCCTCAGGACGCGCTCGACACCGTGGCCGCACTCGGTCTCGGTGACCAGGGCCGCTACCTGACCGCGCTGACGTTCGGCAACGTGCACGGTGTCTACAAGCCGGGCAACGTCAAGCTGCGCCCCGAGATCCTGCAGGCCGCCCAGGACGCGATCATCGAGAAGTTCGGCGCCGACTCCGGCTTCGGCCCCGGCACCCGCCCGCTCGACCTGGTCTTCCACGGGGGCTCCGGCTCCACCGAGGAGGACATCGCCGCCGCCGTTTCGTACGGCGTGGTGAAGATGAACGTCGACACCGACACCCAGTACGCCTTCACCCGCCCGGTCGCCGACCACATGCTCCACCACTACGACGGCGTCCTGAAGATCGACGGCGAGGTCGGCAACAAGAAGGTCTACGACCCGCGGGCCTGGGGCAAGGCCGCCGAAGGTGGCATGTCCGCCCGCGTCGTCGAGGCCTGCGCCAACCTCAGCTCCACCGGGCACGCCCTCACCTGACCCCGACTTCGCTTCCGCCCACTTTCGGGTGCGTGGAACCGACCCTTAGCGCATGTAGTCGACTGTTTGAACGGGGCATCTAGTCGTGCCAAGGGTCGGTTACACGCGAACGACGCCCCGCACGCGGGCCGGTTGTCGTACCCAGGTAGAGGTGGCGCTGGGGCCGTCCACAGGGTGGCGTGGTTCGGGAGCGGGTGGGCCGGGCTCGGAGCAAGGCTGGTCGGATGCGATCACCCGAGGAGCTCCCCGCGGTACGACGCCTGGCGCTGTCCGAGGACGGCCTCATCTCGCGCTCCGGCGCCCTCGCGGCCGGTGTCGAGGCCGACGACGTCGTCCGGCTGGTGCGGCAAGGAGCCTGGATACCGCTACGACGCGGCTGGTACACCCACCGTGATCATTGGGAGGCCCTCGACGAGCGGGTCGGCCGGCCGCGACTGGTGATCATCGCTGGTCATCGGTCGCTCATGCGACCGCACGTGGTCAGCCACTCGTCGGCGGCGAACCTGCTGGACCTGCCGGTCCTCCGGGCGTCGGACGGACTGATCCACGTCACGAAGCCGGGTGGCCCGAGGGCGTGGGTCCGGCACGGGATCAAGCACCACCAGTCCCGCTTCGAGGCCAACCAGGTGGTTGACCGCTTCGGGGTGCCGGTGCTGGAACTGGCGCGGACGGCCCTGGACATCGCGCGGGAGTCCGGCTTCACCCACGGCGTCTGCGCGATCGACTCTGCCCGCCAGCGCGGCGTGACGCTCGAGGAGCTGCGCGACGCGCTGGCCCGGATGCGGCACTGGCCCAACGTTGGGGCTCCGCGCGCCGCGCTCGACGTCTCCGACGACGGGGCGGAGTCGATCGGCGAATCCGTTTCGAGGATCGTGGTGGATGAGGCCGGGCTCGGGCCGGTCCAGACTCAGTTCGAACTTGCCGACGGCGTTCGTTCGGCCCGCTGCGACATGCGAGTTGGCCGGCACCTGTTCGAGTTCGACGGGCATCTCAAGTATCTGCGGCCCTCCGCGGGCGGGATCGCCACGAAGTCGGCGGACCAGATCGTCTGGGAGGAGAAGCAGCGGCAGGACTGGCTGTGCGGCTTCGAGCTGGGCATGTCGCGCATCGTCTGGTCGGAGCTGTGGGGCGACAGGCGGACCCAGACCATCGCTCGGTTGCAGCGCGAGTATGCGGCCACCACGGCGCGCTACGGGACCTCGATCGCCGACCTCACGCCGTACCTCGTCCGGCGCCGCGCCTCCTGAGGCCGCACTCCCGCCTCTGCTCCCCGGGTGGTTGCCCGGTGCTGCCCGTATGTAACCGACCCTCCGGTCGACCAGGACCCAGTTTGAACGGTCGACAAGGACTGACAAGGGTCGGTTACTGAAGCCCCGAGCGCCGCCCCGGGTGGGGCTGGGGGCCGTGGCGTCCGGGTCAGTCGAGGGCCGAGGAGGTGGCCGGGGTGCGGGCAGCTGCGTTGTCCGTCGCCTGCTCGTTGCGAGCGACCAGGTGGCGGGGGAGGGCGAAGAACAGCACCGAGACGAAGCCCAGCGCCAGGATCGCGACCGGGAGCAGCAGGGTGTCGGACATCGCCGAGCTGAACGGCGCCCGCACGATCAGCGGGAGCTGCTTGAGCTGCCCGTCGGGCTCGGCGCCGCCGGACAGGCCGTGGGCGGCGATCCGGCTGTCGATGAGGACGGCGATCGCAGCGGAGCCGAGCACCGCGCCCACCTGACGCGTGGCGTTGTAGACGCCCGAGCCGGCGCCGGCGAGGTGCATCGGCAGGTTGCGGGTCGCGGTGGCAGCGAGCGGGGCCCAGATGCCGGCCATGCCGATACCGAGCAGAGCGAAACCGGCCAGGATGTGCCAGACCGGAGCATCGGGGGTCAGCACGCGGGAGATCGCGAAGATCGAGACGGCTGTGATGGCGAACCCGCCGCCGGTCAGCACCCGCGGGTGCACCTTGTCGGTGAAGCGCCCGACGATCGGCGCCAGGATGATCGACATCACCGCCATCGGCACGAACAGCAGGGCCGACTGCAGCGGGGAGTCACCACGCACCAGCTGCGCGTAGAGCATCACCGGGAACCCCATCGCGGTCGCGGTGAACGACATCGCCGAGATCGCGAAGCTCGAGATCGAGAAGTTGCGGTCGCCGAACAGGCTGAGCGGGACCAGCGGCTCCTGCCGGTTGGTCCGCTGCCAGAGCACGAAGAGCGCGAAGACCACGAGGCCGCCGATGATCGAGGTCAGCACCCAGGCGTTCCAGTGGTACTTGTGGCCCTGCTGGATGCCGAACACGAGCAGGAACATGCCGACACCGCTCAGCGCGACGCCGATCCAGTCGAACTTGTGCATCCGGGTCTCGAGGCGCGGCACGAGACGCACCGCGAGCACGAAGCCGACCACGCCGACGGGGATGTTGATGAAGAAGATCCACTCCCAGCCCAGCGCGTCGACGAGGATGCCGCCCACGATCGGGCCGATCAGGGTGGCCACGCCGGCCGTCGCGCCCCACAGCGCCATCGCCTGGCCACGCTTCTCGGCCGGGAAGATCCGGGTGATCACCGACATCGTCTGGGGGGTCATCATCGCCGCGCCGAACCCCTGGAACACCCGGGCCACGATCAGCATCTCGATGCTGGTGGTCAGGCCGCACCAGAGGGACGCCAGGGTGAAGATGCTCAGACCGATGAGGTAGAGGTTCTTCGGGCCGAAGCGGTCGCCGAGCCGGCCCGTGATCAGCACGGGTACGGCGTACGCCAGGAGGTAGGCGCTGGTCACCCACACGACGCTGTTCACGTCGGCGTGCAGGTCGGAGATGATGGCAGGCGTCGCCACGGTCACGATCGTGGTGTCGACCAGGATCATGAAGAAGCCGAGGCACAGCGCGAACAGCGCCGGCCAGGGCCGCACGTCGGGAGCCGGCTGTGCGGTGGGGGTCGTCTGAGCCATGACAAGACACAACACCCGGGCACCGACATTGATTCCACCGGTTTTCCCGCCTCACCGGAGGATGGCCACGTCTGGCAGGGTGACCACATGAGCCACGTCGACCTGATGGCCGGTCCGCCGCCCACCCACCTGCCCGAGGACCCCGCGACCCCCGAGCTCGACGCGGGCGACCCGCCCGCCGCCGTCGTACGACGTCACCCGGCCTCGCCGATGGCCTGGGCGGCGCTGGCCGACCTCGCCAAGGCGGAGGGCGCCGACGACGTCACCGTCTACGCCTATGCCCGGGTGGGCTACCACCGCAGCCTCGACATGCTCCGCCGCAACGGCTGGAAGGGCCACGGCCCGGTGCCGTGGGAGCACGCGCCCAACCGGGGCTTCCTGCGCTGCCTGGCCACGCTGGCCCTGGCCGCCCGCGCCATCGGCGAGGACGACGAGTGGCAGCGCTGCTCGGAGTTCCTGCGCGACTCCAGCCCGGCCGCCGCGGACGCCCTGCTCGGCTAGGCGCCGAGCAGGGTCCGCACGCGGTCGGTGCCCAGGGCCACGATCAGGGTGGGCAGCCGCGGGCCGCGCTCGGCGTCGACCAGCAGGTGGTAGAGCAGCCGGAAGAACTCCTTCTGGTCCGCCTTGACCTCGTCGGTCGGCTTCTCGTCGAGAGCCATGCCGCGGGCCAGCTTCGGCACGCCGTAGACCAGCGCCGTCACGGCGTCGAGCTCGAGGTCGCCCTGCAGGCCCTGCAGGAGCAGGGCCAGCCACTCCCGCTCCTGCGCGGTGAGTGCCTCGATGGCGACGGCGTCGGGCTCCGACCGCACCGAGGTGCGCTCGGCCTCGGGCACGAACTCCGCGGTCCAGGCCACCGCCCGTGACAGCCGCGGCTCGAGGTCGTCGACGGAGTCGTGGGCATGGCCCAGATGCGAGACGATCCGGCTGATCTGCTCGGCCGAGCCGGCGGTCACGTCGGCGACCGACGCCAGCATCCGGAACGGTACGACGACCCGCGGGCTCGGCAGCGGCCCGGCCGTCACCGTGGAGGCCGCGCGCTCGTAGGCCAGCACCTGGACGTCGCGTCGCTCGGGGTCGGCGGCCTTGCGGGCCAGCGCGTCCCACTCGTCGTACAGCCGCACGACCTCCTGGCCGAAGTCGATGTCGAAGGTCTGCCGGGGCTGGCGACGGACGTAGAGCCAGCGCAGGATGCCGGGCTCGAGGACGCGCAACGCATCGGCCGCTGTGGGAGCCCCACCGGCGGACGACGACATCTTCTGCATACCCGCGAAGCCGACGAACCCGTAGCCGAACCAGGCCGGGCGCGGATAGTCCCACACCGACTCGACCAGCTCGTGGCCGACGGTGAACGACGAGCCGGGCGTCGCGTGGTCCATCCCGGCGGGCTCGAAGTCGACGTTCTCGAAGGCCCACCGCATCGGCCAGTCGGCCTTCCAGACCAGCTTGCCCTCGTGCTGCGTCGTGAGGTTGGTGGAGCCGTGGTAGTCGCAGACCGAGCAGGTGTAGTCCAGGTCGGTGGTCGCGTCGTCGTACGCCGTCACCGTGGTCGTGTCGCGGCCGCAGTCGGCGCAGTAGGGCCGGAACGGGAACCACCCGACCTCGGTCGCGGCGTCCTCGTCCTCGTCGTTGGCCACGGACTCCGCGATCGCCTCGGCCTCCTGGGCGGCGTGCTCCCCACCGTCGCCGGCGCC